>DWVB01000004.1 GCA_019120455.1 Candidatus Avelusimicrobium excrementipullorum | reverse complement strand
AAATTCCTAAAAGTTAAAGTTATTTAGCTGCAGCTTTGGAGCCGACCGTTTTGCGGCGGCCGCGGCGCGTGCGGCTGTTGGTTTTGGTCCGCTGTCCGCGCACGGGCAGGTTTCTGCGGTGGCGCTGGCCTCTGTACGAACCGATCTCAATAAAGCGGTGAATGTTCTGCGCCACTTCTCTGCGCAGCTCGCCTTCCACCTTGTATTCTTTCTGCAAGATGGTGTTCAAAAGACCGGCCTGCTGTTCGGTGAGGTCTTTGACTCTGGTAGCGGGGTCAATCTGGCCTTCCAGCTTGGCCAACACTTCTTTGGCGTTTTTCTTGCCGATGCCGTAAATATATTCCAACGCTACGTCAATTCTTTTGTTTTTCGGTAAATCAATACCTGCGACTCTAGCCATATTCTATGAATACTCCTGTAAATTAACCTTGGCGCTGTTTGTGCTTGGCGACTTCGCACACCACGCGTACCACGCCGTTGCGCTTAATGATTTTGCACTTTTGGCATATCTTTTTTACACTGGCTCTGACTTTCATTTATTTCTCCCTATAAGTTATTCTGCCTTTGGTGAGGTCGTACGGGGACAATTCAAGCTTTACTTTGTCTCCGGGCAGAATTCTTATATGATGAACTCTCATTTTCCCGGATATATGGCCCAGAACCACTTTGCCGCCCGGTATTTCAATTTTGAACATCGCGTTGGGCAAGGATTCCAGTACTTTTCCTTCCACTTCTATTTTATCGCTCATACATCTCCGAGTTCGGGTTAAATTCGGAACGCACGCGGTTTGGCCGCGTTCATTCAAAAGCAGTGAAAATTTCACTGCCGTGAGCCGTAACGGCTACCGTGTGTTCAAAGTGGGCCGCCAAACTGCCGTCCCGCGTGACCACCGTCCAACCGTCACTAAGCTGCCTGACTCTCCAGGTTCCCGCTGTAATCATGGGTTCAATGGCAAGCACCATGCCCGCCTCCAACAGAGGACCGGTGCCCTTTTTGCCGAAGTTCGGAATAGAGGGCTCCTCGTGCATGTTGCGGCCGATGCCGTGCCCGCAGTAATCGCGGACGACGCCCATGCCTTGTTGCTCGGCATACGTTTCCACCGCGTTTCCGATATCTCCCAATCGGATACCCGGTTTGACTTGGCCTATCGCTTTGTAAAGAGACTTTTTGGTAACGTCCATCAGTCTCTGGGCTTCGTCGGAAACTTTGCCGACGCCGAGGGTGATAGCGGCGTCTGAACAGAAGCCGTCAAGCTTAGCTCCCGTATCAATACTGATAATATCACCACTCTTTAATATTCTATCTTTTTTGGGGATTCCGTGCACGACTTCTTCATTAATGGACGCGCAAATACTGCCCGGGAATCCGCCGTAGCCCAAAAAAAGCGGCACCGCTCCGAAGGAGCGTATCGTTTTTTCGGCTATCACGTCCAAATCCAGGGTGGACATACCCGGCTCCACCGTTTCCGTCATCTTCTTGAGCACGGCCGCGGTTACTTTGCCCGCATTTCTCATCAGTTGCAATTCGTGCTCGTTTTTAACTTCTATCATAAATCCTTCTATTTTTTAAGTACGGCCAACAAATCTTCAAATACGGCTTGCGGGTCCTGGTCGCCGTTGACTTCCGCATACAAACCGTTTTGGCGGTAAAAACGCATGACCGGTTCCGTCTGTTGGTGATACACCGCAAAACGGTGGCGGATGTGGCCCGGGGTGTCATCGGGGCGCTGGAAAATCTCACCGCCCTGTTTCTGGCACTCTTCCAGGGAAAAATCCGGTCCGATTTGTTTTACTTCACCGGAAGGCAGTTTGCACTGCTTGCGCGCGGACAAACGCTGCACCGCCGCTTCTTCCGGCAATTCTATGGCTACGGCCTTGCCCAGTTTGCGGCCCAGCTGTTTCAGCATATCGTCCAGCATTTGGGCCTGGGGCACCGTGCGCGGAAAACCGTCAAAAATAATGCCTTTATCCGTGCCGGCCACAATATTTTTTAATATGGACACCATCAATTCGTCAGACACCAAATCTCCGCCGTCAATAATGGCGGCCACGCGCTTGCCCAGCTCACTGCCGGAGGCGATTTCTTCACGCAGCACGTCGCCGGTGGAGATATGTTTCAGGCCCAACTCTTTTTCCAGCTTGGCGGCCTGCGTGCCTTTGCCGGCACCCGGCGCGCCCATCAGTACAATGTCCATATTAAAAACCTCGCAGCCAGACGTTTTTATAAGACACTTTTGCGTTTAGGTCCATAACGGACCTAAACGCAAAATCAAAAACTGCTATGGCAGGGCCTTTTATTGCCCTACGTTAAACCAGCGCCCTTTGATTCTTTTGCTGCCTTTCAACAAGGGCTCATAATTGCGCGCCAGCAAATGCGCCTGGATCTGGCTGACCGTATCCAGGGCCACGCCGACGACGATTAACAGCGCCGTACCGCCGAAGTAGAAGTCCACGTTGAATTCCGCGCGGAAGAAGTCCGGCAAAACGGAAATCAGACACACGGCGATAGCGCCGCAGAACGTCAGGCGGTTCATGACCCACTCAATGTAATTTTTGGTCGGCTCTCCCGGGCGAATGCCGGGGATAAAGCCGCCCCATTTTTTCATATTGTCGGCCAAATCGGACGGGTTGATGGTCATGGAATTGTAGAAATAGCAGAAGAAGATAATCAGCGCGGAGAACAATCCCATATACCAAATGCTGGAAGCGTTCATCACTTCCAACAGGCGCTGCGCCCAGGGGGCTTCCTGGTTAAAGCTGGCGATGGTCAGCGGCAGCGAAATTACGGACGAAGCAAAGATGACCGCGATCACGCCGCTCTGGTCAATTTTCAGCGGCAGATAGCTGGTCTGACCGCCGTAAAGCTTGTTGCCGACCTGGCGTTTGGCGTATTGCACCGGAATTTGGCGCTGGGCCGTTTCCAGCCACACCACCAACCCCGTGATGATAATCACGGCGGCAAAAATCACCAAAGCCATAAAGAAATCCATTTCGTCGGCTTTCACGCGGTTGACCACTTCCATAATGGCACCGGGCAGTCTGTCCACGATACCGGCAAAGATAATGAGCGAAATACCGTTGCCCACGCCCTTTTCCGTAATCTGTTCGCCCAGCCACATCACAAACATCGTGCCCGCGCACAGCGTCAGCACGGTGGTGACGAAAAAGAAGAAAGACGGATTGACCACCGCGGACACGCCGCCGGCGCCTTCCACCTTGGTAATGGCAAACGTCATCATGGAGCCCTGCAGGGCCGCCAGGAACAGCGTGAATATTCTGGTGATCTGGTTTTCTTTCCGCCGGCCCGCTTCGCCTTCTTTATGCATGCGGTCAAGCGCGGGGAAAATATGCGCGCCGCGCACCAGGCTGATGATAATGGAAGCGTTGATGTACGGCATGATGCCCAGGGCCAAAATGGAAAATCTCCCGAGCGCACCGCCCGAGAAAATATTCATAAAGCCCAAAATACCGTTTTCGTGCGCGGCGAACATCTGGCGCAGCACGTCGGTATTGATCCCCGGTATGGGGATGGCGGCCGCAATGCGGAAAACGGCCAACGCCCCGAGCAGGAAGAGAAGTCTCTTCTTCAGCTCGGGAGCGTTAAAAATATTCGCGACTGTATTGTTTTCCATTATTTGGTCTTCTTTTCAATGACAGTAACGGACCCGCCGGCTTTTTCAATGGCGGCTTTGGCCGTCTTGGAAAAACCGTGGGCGGAAACTTTCAGCGCTTTGGACAGTTCGCCCATGCCCAGGATTTTGACGCTGCACACGTCGTGAATCGCGCCGGCCTTCTTCAAAGCCTCCGGCGTCACTTCTTCGCCGGCCTTGAAGATTTTTTCCAGCGTGCCCACATTGACGTAGTCAAAACGGCGGGCAAAATCCTTGTTGGAGAAACCGCTCTTAGGCGTCTGGCGCACCAACGGCATCTGGCCGCCGGCTTTGCTTTCTTTGCGGGTATTGCCGGAGCGGGAGGTTTGACCCTTCATGCCCTTGCCGCAATAGTTGCCCAGACCGGAAGCCGCGCCCAGACCCAGACGTTTTCTGGGTTTTCTGGAACCGTGTTTAGGGAAAAGTTTATTCAAAGTTACCATAGTATTATCCTCTCCGCAAAACTAGTTGGCCGCCGCAACCGGAGCTGCGGTTTCTTCGGCTTTCGGGGCTTCGGCTTCTTTTTCAGCCTTGCCGCGGACGGCGTTCACCGCTTCTTTGCTTTTCAGCATTTTCAGCGCTTCCATCGTCGCGTACACCAAATTGCACGGATTGGTGCTGCCCAGGCTTTTGGCCAGCACGTCTTTGATGCCGGCGGCTTCAAACACCAGGCGCACACCGGCGCCGGCGATAACGCCGGTACCCGGGGCGGCGGGTTTCATCCACACGGAAGCGGCGCCAAAGCGGCCGATGACTTCGTGCGGAATGGTGTCGCCCACCACGGGGAACGTGATCATATGTTTGCGGGCGTGGGTTTCAGCTTTGCCGATGGCCAGCTGAACCTGATTGGCTTTACCGATGGCAACACCCACTTTGCCTTCGCCGTTGCCCACAACAACCAGGGCGCGGAACCCGAAGCGTTTACCGCCTTTTACCACTTTGGCCGTGCGGGCCACGTGGATGACGGTCGTTTTGCCTTCGGAAGCGGGTCTTGCTTTCTGAAACTCGGCTCTTTTGCCTTTCGCTTCTCTCTTGTTATCGCTTTTCAGCGTTTCGTTCGTCATTAAAGTCACCTATATACTCTTAGAATTTCAATCCCGCTTCGCGCGCGGCGTCAGCCAGGGCTTTGATTCTGCCGTGGTAGACGCGGCCGCCGCGGTCAAACATGACTTCGGTAATGCCTTTGTCCAAGGCCTTTTTGGCGATGACCGCACCCAAGGCTTTGGCGGCTTCTACGCTTTTGCCGGAGGCTTCGTATTTGCCTTCCAGTTCTTTGGACAACGTGGTCGCAGACACCAGGGTGGCGTGCGTATTGTCGTCAATAATCTGGGCGTAGAGATATTTCAAGCTTCTGTATACGGACAAACGCGGGCGGTGCGCGCCGGCGGCCGCGAGCAGGTGTTTGCGGCTTCTGTCCTTTCTGAATTGGTATCTTTCCTGTTTAGTAGCCATAATTATTTGCCTCCTGCCGCGGTCTTACCGGCTTTGCGGGTAATATGTTCGCCCTGATATTTAATGCCGCTGCCTTTGTACGGCTCGGGAGGTCTGATCCGGCGGATTTTGGCGGCAAAATCGCCCACGGCGAATTTGTTGCTGCCTTTGATTTCCACCAGGTTGCTCTTGGGGTCAGCCACAACGGTGATGCCGGCGGGCACTTCCACCACCACAGGGTGGGAAAAGCCCAGCTCCAGCGTCAGCTTGTTGCCGGCCACGGAAGCGCGGTAACCCAGACCGTTGATTTCCAGGTTTTTGTGGAAACCGTTGGTCACGCCTTCAATGATGTTAAACACATTGGCGCGGGTGGTGCCGTGAATGGCGTTGAGTTCTTTGGCTCTGGACTCGTCAATAGACAGAGTCATCACGCCGTTTTCAATATTGATTTTAATGTCGGCCGGCACGGTGTAGGACAAAGTGCCCAGCGCGCCCGTGGCGGTAACGACATTGTCTTTCACGTCCACTTTGGTTTTGGCGGGAATATTGATTACTTTTTTACCGATTCTGCTCATATTCCCCCCTTACCAGACCTGGCACAGCAGCTCGCCGCCGACTTTTTCGGCTTTGGCTTGCGCATCAGTCATAATGCCTTTGGACGTGGACAAAATGGTAATGCCAAAGGAACCGCGGACTTTGGGGATGTTGTTATAAGCGCTGTACACCCGCTGGCCCGGTTTGGAAACGCGGCGCAACCCCTGGATGACGCATTCGTTTTCCGGCGTGTATTTCAAAAACACGCGGACGACGCCGCCCTTGGTTTCGTTATGCACGGCTTTGAAGTTGGAAATATAGCCTTCTTCCTTCAAAATGCGCGCGATTTCCGTTTTGATTTTAGAAAAAGGGATATCCACTTTTTCTTTCTTTTTCATGTTTGCGTTTCTGATTCTGGTCAAGAAATCTGCGATTGGATCCATATGTATCAGGCTGCGCTTCAAATTACTTTCCTTGCGGAGTTAATCCGTAAACGCGGCCTCCTCCTGTAAATTACCAGCTAGATTTTTTCAGACCCGGGATAAGACCCTGGTGTGCCATTTTTCTCAGGCAGATACGGCAAAGACCGAAATCGCGGTAATACCCTCTGGCGCGCCCGCAGATCTGGCATCTGTTGTGATAGCGGACGGCAAACTTCTGGTCCTTGGCCATTTTTGCAACCCATGCTTTGGTAGCCATAAATTCTCTTGCTCCTTATTTGGCCGATTTCTTAAACGGCATGCCCATGTATTTCATCAGCAGGCGGCCGTCGTCATCGTTTTTGGCGGTGGTAACGAACGTAATGTTCATACCATGGGCTTTGGGCGATTTTTCCACGTCAATTTCCGGGAAAATGTAATGCTCTTTGATGCCCAGGTTCAAATTGCCTCTGCCGTCAAAAGACTCGGCAAAGCCCTGAAAGTCGCGGATGCGGGGGCAGGCAATATTGATAAAGCGTTCCATGAACTCATACATGCGCGCGCCGCGCAGCGTGACGCGCACGCCGATGGGCATACCTTCGCGCAGTTTGAAGTTGGAAATAGACTTTTTGGCGCGGCGCACCTGGGAAGCCTGGCCCGCGATGGCGGTCAGGTCGTCCTTGGCGATTTCCAGCGCTTTAATGTCTTCTCTGGCTTCTTTCACGCCGACATTGATGACGATTTTTTCCAGCTTGGGCGCGGCCATGGGGCTTTTTACACCCATTTCTTTGAGCAGCGCGGGCAGCACTTTCTCTTTGTAGAGTTTCTGCAGGGTCGGCTGGTAATCGGACGCGGTTTTCGTCGTTTTCTTTGTTTCTTTGGTCATTTTACTTTACCTGATTAAATAAGCGTCTCGTTGCATTTGCGGCACACGCGCACTTTATCGCCGTTCTCCAAAATCTGGATTTTGGGGGTCATGGCTTTTTTGCACTTGCTGCAAACGACGGCGACATTGGAGGCGTCCAGCGGAGCTTCCATTTTCTGAATGCCGCCCTGTTTGTTTTGGGAAGGTTTCACGTGTTTGGAAATCATATTGATGCCAATCACCGTCACGGTGTTTTTGGACGGGTTGACCGATTTCACTTCCCCTTTCTTGCCTTTATCTTTACCGGTTAACACTAACACAGTATCTTTTTTCTTGACTTGCATTAGACTACCTCCGGGGCCAGAGAGATGATTTTCAGGAAGTTCTTTTCCCGCAGTTCTCTGGCAATAGGCCCGAATACACGCGTACCTTTGGGTTCCCCGTTGTCGTTGATGATGCACACGGCATTGTCATCAAAGCGAATGTAGGAACCGTCTTTGCGTCTTTTTTCACGCGCCACGCGCACCACAACCGCGCGCACCACGTCGCCTTTCTTAATGGCGGAAGTAGGGATTGCATCTCTGACGGAGCACATCACGACGTCTCCCAAAGTTGCAATATCCCGGTGGTGACCGCCGCGCACCTTAAAGCACTGCACTTTGCGGGCGCCGGAATTGTCAGCCACGTTGACGATGCTTCTTAATTGAATCATACATTAACTCCGTAAGTTTGCTAACAAAACTTATGCTTTGGCCTTTTCCACGATTTTGGAAATGCGCCATTTCGTCGTCTTGGACAACGGGCGGCAGCTCATGATTTCCACTTTGTCGCCGATTTTGGTTTCATTGCCTTCGTCATGGGCGTGGTATTTGGCCGCTCTTTTCAGGGTTTTGCTGTACAGACCGTGACGGACCAGGCGCTCCACTTTCACGACGCGGGTCTTGTTCATCTTGTCCGATACAACTTCACCGGTAAGGACCTTTCTCAGGCCGCGGGTTTCTTGGTTTTCCATGTCTTAACCTCTTATTTCTGCTCTTTTTTCTGATTGATCAGCGTTTGCAAAAGAGCAATTTCGCGTCTGACCGCCCGGATTTCCATCGGGTTGGCGATGGGGGTGGTGCTGTGTTTGAAAAGAAGGTTAAATTTCTTTTCCTGCGCCTTGGCCAGTTCTTCGTTCAGTTCGGCCACGGTTTTGTTTTTCAAAGCTTCTTTTTCTTTGGTCTTCATACTATCTTCTCGCTACCAGTTTGGTCTTGATGGGCAGCTTGTCGGAGGCCAGGCGCATGGCGCGCTGCGTATCTTCCAGGGAAGCTCCTTCCAGCTCAAACAAGATGGTGCCCGGTTTGACGACGGCCACCCAGTGGTCCGGAGCGCCTTTGCCTTTACCCATACGGGTTTCGGCGGGGTGCTTGGTGATGGCTTTGTCGGGGAACACGCGGATCCAGAGTTTACCTTTCTTTTTGATAAATCTGGACAGCGTAATACGGGCCGATTCAATCTGGCGCGCGGTAATCCATTTCGGTTCCAACGCTTTGAGGCCGAACTCGCCGAACACCACGGTTGCGCCGCGGGTGGCGTTGCCTTTAATGCGGGGCGCGCTGTGCGGTTTGCGGTATTTTACTCTTTTAGGCATCAACATAAGCAAATTCCTCTATTTGATTTCCTGGGCGGGAGCCACGTTTTCCACGGCTCCGGCGTCGGTCGCGCCCTCGGCAATGTCACGATGCTGTTTTTTGAGCTCGTTCATGATTTCCTTGGGGGATTTGGCAAAATGCGTCCGTTTGAAAATCCAGACCTTGATGCCGATTTTGCCGCTGACGGTTTGCGCTTCGGTAAACCCGTAGTCAATGTCGGCGCACAGGGTATGCAAAGGCACGCGGCCTTCGCGTTTCCATTCGGTGCGGGCAATTTCCGCGCCGCCCAAGCGGCCGGAGACCATGATTTTAATGCCCAGGGCTTTGCCTTGCAGGGCTTTTTCAATGGCCTTCTTCATGGCCGCGCCGTAGTGGGCGCGTTTTTCCAGCTGCTGGGCGATGTTCTGGGCCACCAGCTGGGCGTCCGTTTCCGGATTTTTGATTTCAATCACGTTTACGAACGTTTTGCTGCCCGTTAAGGCTTCAATTTCTTTGCGCAACGCTTCAATATCGGCGCCTTTTTTGCCGATGACCACGCCCGGGCGGGCCGTGTGAATGTTCAGGCGCAGGAAAGCGCCGGCACGTTCAATGCCCACATAGCTGACGGCGGCCATCTTAAATTTGTCGTCCACGATCTTGCGGATCTGGAAATCTTCCATGATCAGCGCGGGCATATTCTTGGGGGCGAACCAGCGGGAACGCCAGTCCTGAATATAACCCAGTCTGATAGACCGCGGGTGAATCTTGTGTCCCATAGTTTAGCGACCTCCCTTTTTTTCGTCGGATACAATGACCGTCAGGTGGCACATGCTCTTTTTATAGGGCATGGCGCGGCCCTGCGGGCCGGGTTGGATCCGTCTTAAGTGGCCGCTGGGGCCCAAATTGGCGAAGGCTTCTTTAATGAAGACTTTGCTGTAGTCCAGCTTTTTGCCGGCTTTTACTTCCAGGTTCGCCGCGGCGCTGTGGAGGGTTTTGGCCACCAGATCCGCAGTGCGTTTGGCGATAAACGGGAGCATATCTTCCGCCGCCTTTACGTTTTTGCCGCGGATTTGGTCCAGCACCAGGTTCACCTTGCGGCTGCCGTAGCGTTGAAATTTAGCTTTTGCACAAGCTTCCATATCAAATCCTCAACTCTTATTTCAAGGCGGTGGAATCTTTGGTCATGCCACCGTGGCCTTTGAACAAACGGGTGAAAGAGAATTCACCGAGTTTATAACCTACCATTCTCTCGGAAATGTAGATGGGCAGGAACTTCCGGCCGTTGTGCACCAGGAAGGTATGTCCCACAAATTCCGGGATAATCGTGCAGGCTCTTGCCCACGTCTTAATAGGTTTCTTTTCGTTGGAGGCGTTCATTTTCTGAACCTTTTCCAACAGGTTTAAATCCACATAAGGACCTTTTTTAGTTGATCTTCCCATAGTTATTTAACCTTGTTTTTTCTTCTGTCGCTGACGATCATCCAGCCCCAGACTTTCTTGGTGGAGCGGGTCTTCAGACCACGGGCAGGCTGGTTCCACGGAGAGCGGGGAATGTTGCCGCCTTTACCATGACCGCGGCCGCCGCCCATCGGGTGGTCCACAGCGTTCATCGCGCTGCCGCGCACGGTCGGTTTAACGCCGATATGGCGTTTGCGTCCGGCATTGCCGAACACCACGTTGGCGTGGTCAATATTGCCCACCTGGCCGATGGTAGCGCAGCAGGCGCTGGGAACCAGGCGGATTTCGCCGGACGGCATTTTGATGTGGGCATAGTCGGCTTCCTTGGCCATCAGCTGGCCCTGGGAACCGGCGCTGCGCGCAAGCTGCGCGCCTTTGCCGACTTTGAGTTCAATGGCGTGGATAAAAGTACCTTCGGGAATATTTTTCAGAGCAAGGCAGTTACCCACTTTGATATCAGCTTGAGGACCGCTCATCAGCACGTCACCCACTTTTACGCCCAGCGGGTGCAGGATGTAGCGTTTGTCTCCGTCGGCATATTTTAAGAGGCAAATGCGCGCGCTTCTGTTCGGGTCGTATTCAATGGAAACGACCGTGGCGGGCACGCCGTGTTTTTCTCTCTTAAAATCAATCTGTCTGTACGCGCGTTTATGGCCGCCTCCGATGTGGCGCACCATAATCATACCGGTGTTGTTGCGGCCGCCGGTTTTGCGCAGACCTTTGGTCAGTCTCTTTTCCGGAGTGGTTTTGGTGATCTCGGAGAAATCGGCCACCGTAATCGTTCTCCTGGAAGGAGTGTAAGGTCTAAATGTCTTGATAGGCATAGTCAGTAGTTCTCCTTATTCTACTTCGCAGTGGCTTCCACCACTTCGATTTTATCGCCTTCTTTCAAGGTCACGAAAGCTTTCTTGTAATCCGGTCTTTTACCTTCAAACCGGCCCATGCGGTGCATTTTGCCGCGCACGGAGATGGTGTTAATCTTGGTCACGGTGACGTTGAAGATTTTTTCCACGGCCGTTTTGATTTCGCCTTTGGACGCGTCTTTGGCCACTACAAAACCGTAGCGGTTGTTTTCATCGCGTTCAATGAGGCTTTTTTCGGTCAAAAGCGGCTTTTTCAAAATGCTGTAGGTTCTCATTATTTGGCCTCCTTCACGAAGGTCTTGGCCAGCGTTTCCACAGCGTCTTTGGTCAAAATGACTTTGCTGCTGTTGAGCACGGCATACGCGTTGGCGTGCTCAGGAGCCATCTGCGTCAGGCCGGCAATATTGCGGGAAGCCAGACGGGTCGTTTCGTCCATGTTGGCCAGCACCAGGGGCTTGCGGCCCGCGGCGAGGACGTTTAACACTTCGGCAAACGCCTTGGTTTTGGGTTCCTTAATCGTCAGGCTGTCCAGCACTACGATGTTGCCTTCGGCAAACTTGGCCGACAAAGACTGCGCGACGGCCGCGCGGCGTTTGGCAACAGGCAGGTACTGGCGGAAAGAATGCGGGGTCGGCCCGAAGGCGACGCCGCCGTGGCGGAACTGAGGCGCACGCAAGCTGCCCTGGCGGGCGCGGCCGGTGCCTTTCTGCTTCCACGGTTTTTTGCCGGTGCCGGACACTTCGGCGCGGGTTTTCACGTCCGCGCTGCCGCTTCTCTGGTTGGCCAGGAAGGCGGTGATGACTTCATGAAGGAAGGTCGGGTTCGGCTTGACGGAAAACAGGCTTTCCGGCAGTTCAATGGTGCCCTGTTCTTTACCTTTGATATCTAAAACTTTAGTTTCCATGGTCAAAGTCCTTACTTCTTGTTAGCGGCTTTGGAGGCAGAGATTTTCTGCACGATGGGAGCCACTACATGTTTTCTGTTTTTGGAAGTTTCCAGCACGGACACGATGCTGCCTTTGGCGCCGGGAACGGAGCCTTTCAAAAAGAGCAGGTTGTTCTCGTTGTCCACTTTGATAACTTCAATTTTGGCGACGGTGTGCGTCGTGGTGCCGTAATGCCCCGCCATGCGCTGGCCGGACAAAACTTTACCCAAAGAGCGGCGGGAAGCCAAGCCGCCGGGCGCTCTTTCTCTGTCGGACATACCGTGGGAAGCGGGCTGGCCGGCAAAGCCGTGGCGTTTCATCGCGCCGGCAAAGCCGTGGCCTTTAATGCTGCCCTGCACGTCTACATAGTCGCCGGGTTTAAAGATTTTTTCAAGTGAAATGACCTGACCGATTTCAAAACCGTTCACGTCCGCCACGCGGTGTTCTTTGAGGTGGCGTACGGGGGCCGTGTTGGCCTTTTTGAAATAGCCCAGTTCGGGTTTGTTGAGCTTGCTTTCTTTCACTTCGCCAAAACCGATGCAGACGGCGTTATAGCCGTCTTTTTCCATAGTTCTGACACGCACAACCTTGCAGGGACCCGCTTTAACGACGGACACACCGTGCAGATTGCCTTTTTCATCAAAGAGCTGGGTCATGCCCACTTTTTCGCCGATTACGAAACGAAACGTAGCCGGAGCTTCTTTGACAGTTTCTGCTTTGGCCGCTTCAGCAACGGGGGCCGTTGCCTCTTGGGCGCCAGCAGCTTGTTTGTTTTCTTCTGCCATAACCTTGTGTTTTCCTTAATTAATTGCTTTTAATTGCCACGTCCACGCCGGCGGGGAGATCCAGTTTCATCAGCTCGTCAACCGTTTTGGAAGTGGGACTTTTCAAGTCAATCAGCCGTTTGTGAATGCGCATTTCAAACTGCTCGCGGGATTTCTTGTCGGTATGCGGGGAGCGAAGCACGGTGTACTTCTTAATGCGTACCGGAAGAAGAACCGGTCCGGCGACGATAGCGCCGGTTTTCTGCGCGGTTTCCACGATGCGGGCAACACTGTTGTCAAGCATGCGGTGGTCGTAAGAGCGCAGTTTGATGCGGATTCTTTCCTGGCTGAGAATTCTAGCCTTTTTTTCAGTTTTTTCTGCCATTTTTGGTTCCTTGGAACTTCTTGTAAATAAAAAATTATCGGCAGTAAATCCCACACTGGCTCATCGTTCTCCGACGAGCCTGGCGGGAATTTGCCACCTAAAGTCTGATACGTATAAATATTATACTATATTCAGACGTATTTGCGCCAGGTTTTCTACTTGGGTTTTCACCATACCGGTTCAAAAACGCACGGCGCGGATTTTTGCTTAGAAATATTATAGCATATTCCTATACAAACCTGCCAAAACATATGCGGGCCGCGGCAGAAAAAAGCCGGCCCCTGAAAAAGGGGGCCGGCACCAAACACAGACAACTGTTCAAACGTTAACGCTTCATGCGCTGCTTAATATTTTGTGCCAGATCACGGACATATTTTTTATCCGTCCAAGACAAATCCAGCACATATACACTGGAAGATTCCATTTTGGTGTCCCAGGCAATATCTCCGCCAATGGTATCCGTCCGCACTACCTCCTGCAAAGTGGTGCCTACGGGAAAACGTAATTCATACGGAGCCATATTTGTTTCCTGGGCTTCATATGTTCCCTCACGCAAAACATATTGTTTCAAAAACGTAAAGGGCAAATCCGTATTTATTTTCAGCATGGGCCTGGAGTCGCCGCGCCCCAAACGCACAGACAAATCCCACATGTTATATTCAAACGTTCCCGTTATCTCCACATCCGATAGGGAATCTGGCTGAGGCAGCATACCCTCACGTTCAATATGACCGGAATAATGTACCGCAGAAGTTACACCGTTTTTGAGCCCAAAATTCCATTGATAGGCTTTAAATCCGGGAGCGCGGAGCCGGAGCCAGGCGGAACCATAAGGCAACAGAAGATCGTAGCCTCCTTCCGTCTTTTCTATATTGTAAATTCCCAGCCCAGAGGGTTCAAAATGCAAGGAGGGAATATCCGTCTTTATAGACAACAGAGACAACACATCTCCATTATCATCTGTTTGCTGCTGATCCTGCGGAATATCTTCCAAACGAGTCACCTCTCCCGTGCGGAACTCATATCCCCATACGGCCGGGCACAGAACGGCACATACCAAAAGAGCAGCAAACTTTTTCATGGTCCCCTCCTTAAAATTATTTGCCAAAATAGCTGTCCATCGTTTTGGGGCGGCCTACGCACACACCCTGCTGGCACTCTGGCACGATTTGCACATAGCACATTTCACGCGTGCAGGGGGCCATTTGGCATTCTTTATCCCAAATTTTCTGAATTTTTTCCGCCGATTTGGCGTTGACCGCTTCATAACCGGCGCATTCGCAGCAGCCCTTATGCACAGCCACGCAGTCCGCGTCTGCGGTGCAGGTGCGGTCCGCCGAAGTAATGGCTGAGGTCAGCTTCTCCGGCACGGCATTGATACCCACGCTTTTCGGCGCGGACGAGCAGGCGGCCAAAGCCGCGGCACAGCAGATAAAAAATAAGGTTTTCTTCATCGTTTCACTCCTACTGGGGAATATAAGAACTCATGGGTTTGAGCGTTCCCGTGCAAACATGATTTACACAGGCCACGTCAATATCGGTATAGCACATCTGCAATGTGCAGGGGCCGACGCCGCAGGCTTTTTCGCGCTGTTTATCCAGTTTGTTCTGAAATTTCTTATTGACGGCTTCCTGCCCGTCGCAGAGACAGCACCCCTTGGAAACGGCTACGCAGTCCGCGTCCGTTTCGCAGGCCTTGCTCTGTTCCAGCGTTTGCTGGTATTTGGCAACCAAATCCGCATCGCGGGTGCGGACGGCGGTAGAAGAAGCGCAGCCGCAGGCAACCGCGGCAAATGCACAAATAATCGTAAAGAAGGATAATTTTTTCATTTTTATACTCCTCTGGTGAAGTTATTATAGCATTTCTCTGACGCAGGGTAAAGGCAACGGTCTTATCGTATAACTGTGCCTTTTTCCTTCAAAATCAAGCCGGCCCTCTCACAACTTGTCACCCTGCCGGTCTTTACACAACGAAGCGCAGAACTTTACGTTCTGCGCTTCGCGTACGAAAACATAACAGCTAATCAGCCGTTACTCAATAATTTTGGTGACTACGCCGGCGCCTACCGTGTGTCCGCCTTCGCGGATGGCAAAGCGCAACCCTTCTTCCATGGCCACTGGCGTGATCAATTTCACTTCAATCTCCGCATTGTCGCCCGGCATAATCATTTCCTGCTTGAAGTTCAATTCCCCGGTTACGTCCGTCGTTCTCAAGTAGAACTGCGGTTTATAACCCGGCGTCAGCGGCGTATGACGTCCGCCTTCTTCTTTCTTCAAGATGTACACCTGTCCCATAAAGTGTTTATGCGGCGTAATGGATTTCGGTGCAGCCAACACCTGCCCGCGTTCCACCTGGTTCTTTTCAATACCGCGCAGCAAAATACCTACGTTATCGCCGGCGATACCTTCATCCAGCAGCTTGCGGAACATTTCAATACCCGTCGCCACCGTGTTCAGCGTGTCGCGGAACCCGATGATTTCCAACGGATCACCCACTTTCACCTTGCCGCGTTCAATACGACCGGTCGCCACCGTCCCGCGGCCCGTAATGGAGAACACATCTTCCACGGCCATTAGGAACGGTTTATCCGTATCGCGTTTCGGCTCAGGGATCCAGGAGTCCAACGCATCCATCAAGCGGTGGATGGAGGGCTCTCCCAGTTCGCTCTGGTCCCCTTCAATGGCTTTCAGCGCGGAACCGCGGATAATCGGCGTATTATCTCCGTCAAATTCATATTTGGACAGCAACTCGCGGATTTCCATTTCCACCAGATCCAACAACTCCGGCTCATCCACCAAGTCCACTTTGTTTAGAAACACAACCAGTTTGGGTACGTTCACCTGTTTGGCAAGCAGCACGTGCTCGCGCGTCTGCGGCATCGGACCGTCCACGGCAGACACCACCAAAATGGCTCCGTCCATCTGCGCAGCACCCGTAATCATGTTCTTAATGTAATCGGCATGGCCCGGGCAGTCTATGTGCGCATAGTGTCTCTTGTCCGTCTCATACTCCACGTGCGATACCGCTACCGTCACAATCTTGGAAGCGTCACGCACCACACCGCCTTTGGCTATGTCCGTGTACGCCATCGCTTTGGCTTTCCCTTCTTTGGCCAATACCTTCGTAATGGCCGTCGTCAACGTCGTCTTACCATGGTCCACGTGTCCAATCGTCCCCACGTTTACGTGCGGCTTGGAACGCGAAAATTTTTCCTTTGCCATTGTTAGTTCTCCTGTTTTTAGTTTACTGCTGTACTGCCACTGTTTAGTTAAGTCAAAAATAAGCTGGGGATGGGAATCGAACCCACGACCTTCTCCTTACCATGGAGATGCTCTACCAGCTGAGCTACCCCAGCGTTAGACGTCTGTAACGCCAAAATTGTTTTACCGCGGGCGAACCCGGACCTAAAAAAAGCGGGCGATGGGAATCGAACCCACGTGACCAGCTTGGAAGGCTGACGTTCTACCATTGAACTACGCCCGCAAAAAGGACGTCCTGTATATTATACAAAAAATACGGCTTTTGTCACAGATAAACCTGCATATACGGACAGACAGTGGCAGAACGATATTATTATTATAACAAAAACATTTCCTGTTACGCCATGTTTTCCCGTATAAAAACGCCTGAGCAAGCACAAAAAAAATACCCGCCTTGCCAGACGGGTGTTTATACAAAAAAGAGGGAGCACACGGCCCTTTTACGGGGCATAACCCTAAAATAGGTTCTCTGTTCGGCTCCCTTACACAGAGTATAAAGAATGTTTTTGCTTTTTTCAAGACCTATTTTATATTTATAGGTCCGATATCGTTTTTTCCGTCGGAAAAAGACTTCTTCTGCGAATGCGCCGCGTTTTTTGCTATAATATGAACACCCCTTTTACGGTGCGGTGGCCAAGTGGTAAGGCGTGAGTCTGCAAAACTCATATTCGCGGGTTCGATTCCCGCCCGCACCTTTTCTTTATACCCCGCTTTCTGCGGGGTTTATTTATAAAAACCCCCTTTTGCAGGGGGTTTTCTTTACAAATTTCAGCGGGCCGGTATACGGGCTGTTTTACGCCTCGGGCTGTCTCCGCGGACGGCGGCCCCCGTGCCTATCACGGCAGTTGCCTTCCAGCCGGCTCCCTTTAATAAACTTTTTACCGTTTGCTTGCTCCAGGTAATAACGGCCTTTTTGCCCTGCCGAGCCGCTATTTGTATCAGCGCCAAATTCATCAGAGCCCGCGGAGACATGGCTTTAACAGCCTGACGGCCTACGGCTTTTCCGCCCCAGCCTATCCCGCGGAACACCCAGCCGAACACCTTGCCCAGGGCCAGCCACTCCGCCGCCACTTCACACGCTCCCTGCACGCCGGTGCAGGCCACATCCCAGGGATATCCTTTTTTCAGTTTGGCGTATAATTCTTTTTGCAAAGCGGCCTCCTCTTTGTCCCACCCGTCCAGAGAGGTTGCATAATGGATAGCCGTCCCCAGGCGCATGCCGCTCAGCGGAATATACAAATAATGTACAAAATGCCCGTCCGCGTTCACCGTCAAATAACCCCGTACAAACTGCTGCATCAGGGCCGAACTTGCCTGCCGCGGGCGCGTATTATAAGACAGAAATAAAGCCTGCATCAGCGACGCCAAAATAAAATGGCGGCGGCCGTTGACGGAATCAGCGAAGTGTCCTTTCCCGTCCGTTCCGGGAGTAGGCGCATGCAGGTAAAAATTCTCCCCCGTATTGGAAAAACGGTCTCCCTGCTCCTTGCCCGCCAATGCACGGCCTACGGGATTTAAACCGCCGGCGCTGACCATTTGTTTGACAAAACCGTCATCATCTTTCATGGCAAAGAAACTGTTTGCCTGCGCAAAAAGCTGGATCAGCGTTCCCTGGTTGGTGGCCCCCAGCACATTTTTTACGCCGGTCATTTTGTAATCGGTACGGGCGTTTTGCAGCCAGTCAAATTTGCGAATTAATTTTTCCAAACGCCACTCAAACCGTTCGCGGCGCGCGGCGGACCAGACGTCATCTGCCGATTCTACGGCCAAATCCGCCAATACGGCGGTCGCCCAGCCGCGGCGGGCGGTATCCATGGGATTGGCGGCTGTATTTATTTGCTCAAAAGCCCAGTTTTCCACCGTACGGGACATATACGGATTGTGCCCCAAAGACACGGCCACCGCGGCGTAAAAGGCCTGCAGGGGAAAATCCGCCGCATTTTCATTATAATCGCCCAGACGGCCCAAAACCACGCGGGTCAGCTGATCCGTCCAGGAAAAACTTCCGTCCCGGGAGTCGGCAAACTGGGCGTAATATGCCAGTTCGGCCGCCGTATCCGAATCCAATGAAGCAATGTATGCGTCATCGGACAAAACCGCCGCCAGCATCTGGCCGTCCATGCGGCCCTGAAAGGCTGCCTGTTCAATCAATTTTTGCGCCGTCATATCCGGCCGGCGCACAAAAGCGGACTGCCGCAAAGCCCGCAACAAATCTTCCGCCGCGGAAGTCTTTTTGGCGGCACGCAAGCCGGGCAAAATAAATTTCTGTGTTGAAAGCGGCGCGGCGGTCTTCTGGGCCGGTACGGCGCGTAAACCGGGCAAAACAAATTCCTGCGCCGAAAGCGGCGCGGAAGAAGCAATGAAAAATACAACCCCTAAAAAGAGAGAAATAAGTTGATTTAGTTTCTTCATATAAACAGTATCCCACAAAAAAACCTCCGCTACAAGGGTCATTAGGCCCAAAAGCGCCGGTCCAAAAGGCCCAAACAAGCATAAAAAAAGGCCCGCTTGTACGCGGGCCTTATTATAAAACAGCAGTCGTTAATCCGCCGGCACTTCCGGCAAAATAACCTCCTGATCCTTGTCCTCCGGTATGGGGATGCCGCGCAGCTTCCAGTTCAGCCAGGCGCCGAATTCATCCATTAAAATATACGTTACCGGAGTCATCAACAATGTAATAAGCAGGGACAAAGCCTGTCCGCCCACAATGACAATGGCCAGACTGCGGCGCGACTCGGCGCCTTCGCCGTTGGAAATCAGCATGGGCACCATGGCCACCACCAGCGTCAGCGTGGTCATCAAAATAGGGCGCAGACGCACGCGGTTGGCCTGCAAAATGGCGTTGGTGCGGCCGTAACCGCGGGCGCGCAGCTGGTCGGTATAGTCCGTCTGCAAAATGGCGTTTTTACTGACTACGCCGATTAACATA
>DWVB01000065.1 GCA_019120455.1 Candidatus Avelusimicrobium excrementipullorum | reverse complement strand
GGCGAAGGGTTCTTCGTCGCTTACTTTTTCCGCTTCCGCGATTAAGATTTTGGTGTCGGCGGGGATTTTGATGCCGGCCATTTCCGCGATTTTTTCGGCGCTCTGGCCCGCAATGGCGGAGTTGAGCTTGCCGTCTTTTACGATGGTTTCGGCCAGTTTTTTGCGGTCTTTGCCGGTAACAAAGTGGCAGCCGCGGTCAATAAATTCCTTTTTGACTTTGTCATACACCGCATCTTCCACGATGACGGACTGTTCGCTGGCGCAAATGGTGCCGTTGTCAAAGGTTTTGCTCATAATGACGGAGCTGACAGCCATTTTAATATTGGCGGTGGCGTCAATCACCACAGGGGTATTGCCAGCGCCTACGCCGATGGCCGGTTTGCCGGAGGAATAGGCCGCTTTTACCATGCCCGGGCCGCCGGTGGCCAAAATAAGGTTAATGTCTTTGTGATGCATCAGCGCGTTGGAAAGCGGCATGGTCGGGTTGTCTATCCAGCCGATAATGCCTTCTGGTGCGCCGGCTTCCACCGCGGCGTTAAGTACGATGCGCGCCGCTTCAATGGTGCATTCTTTGGCGCGCGGATGCGGAGAAAAAATAATGCCGTTGCGGGTTTTTAAAGCCAACAAGCTTTTGAAAATGGCCGTAGAGGTCGGGTTCGTCGTAGGAATAATACCCGCAATCAAGCCGATGGGCTCGGCCACCTGGCGGTAACCGAAGGCGTCGTCGTCAGACAGTACGCCGCAGGTCTTGGTATCTTTATATTGGTTGTAAATATATTCGGAAGCAAACTGGTTTTTGATTACCTTGTCTTCCATGACCCCCATGCGCGTTTCTTCCACGGCCATTTGGGCCAGCGGAATGCGGTTTTGCGCGGCGGCGATGGCCGCGGCGCGGAAGATTTTATCCACCTGCTGCTGGGTGTAATTTGCATAAATGCGCTGGGCCTTTTTCACCTTTTGCACAATCTGGTCCAGATGGGCCAGTTCTTCGGCAGTGGCGACGGCCGGCGCAGCTTTTTTCTTATCCGCCATAACGGTTCTCCTTTTCAAAATATCTTTGTTAAAACAACTCGTAGATATTTTTATATCCATATGATACCTGTTTTCAAAATATGTGTCAATATCTCCTCTATAATGGCGGGAAACCCCTTGACAAAAAAATGCCTGAAAGGGTATTATATGGATATTAAAATATCCAGTTTTTCTACAGGAGAAACCTTATTTATGGGGCTGTTTTCCAAGAAAAAGGGTGTCAGCGTGCAGACCGTGCGCCGTCTGCCTCAATATTTGCGTGTGTTATATGACCGCCATGCTTACGGGAGGCTGCTTGTATCCTCCACCGAGCTGGCCGAAGAAACGCAGGTACCGCCCATCGTCATTAAAAAGGATTTGCAGGCCGTCGGCGCACCCAGCAAAATGCGTGCGGGGTTTAAAGTAAAAGGCACTATTTCCGCCATAGAAACTTTTTTGGGCTGGGATAATTTGAATAAGGCTTTTCTCATCGGTGCGGGCCATTTGGGTGCGGCGCTGTTGGGGTTTTCCGGCTTTAAAAACCACGGGCTGGAAATCGTGGCCGCGTTTGACACGCACCCCGAGCGCGTAGGCCATGAAATAAACGGCATACACGTCTATCACACGGCGCAAATGCGCAGCGTGATTGAAGAGAAAAAACTGCAAATTGCCATTCTGACTGTGCCCGTCGCCGCGGCGCAGGGCATAACGGATACTTTGGTGGCCTGCGGCGTAAAAGCCATATGGAATTTTGCCCCCGTCAAACTAAACGTCCCGCCGGACGTAGCTGTGCAGCAGGAGGACATTGCCTCCGGCCTGGCCCAGCTCTGCGCTACATTGAAAAGTAAATAAATACCCGTTCCAAATAAAAATAGAACGGGTATCAATTTATCAGCTGTTTGGAATAATTCTGTATCAGCCCGCCGGCCACAGAAAGCGCCGTCCGGCCATCAGGTGGAAATGCAAATGGTCCACCGTCTGCCCCGCGCCTTTGCCGTTGTTGGTCACCAGGCGGAAATCTTTTAAGTTGTACTTTTTGGCCAAATCGCGGGCGGCCAGCAATACTTTGCCCAGCAGTTCGGCGTCGCCGTCCTGAGCCTCGTCCAGGCGGCTGATGTGTTTTTTGGGGATAATCAACAGGTGGGTGGGCGCCTGGGGGTTTAAATCCTTAAACGCCACCACGTCGTCGTTTTCATAGACGATTTGGCTTTTGACTTCCCCGCTTACAATACCGCAAAATATACAGTTCATAATTTGATTATATAAAAAATAAACCTTTTTTCTGCGCCTGGGTTTCCGGGGGGATACGGGGCAGACCCGCAGACGTTTACCGGCCGGTAGAAAAAGGGCCCGCGCGGACGCTGTAAAATTGCTACAATGATTAAAACGGTCCCCGCATGCGGCGGGAACCCGTTTATTTTCGCTGCAAGAGGTAAGAGGTCCGTATGCCGAGCAATTTGTTGGAAGAGAAAATCCCGCCCCAGGCCATAGATGCGGAAATGGCCGTGCTGGGCTCCATGCTGATGGAAAGCGACGCGGTGGAGCGCGCGCTGGACATTTTAAAGCCGGAACATTTTTATAAAGACGCGCACAAAAAGATTTTCTCCGCCATGAAAACCCTGGCCGATAAAAACCAGGCTGTGGACCTCGTTACGCTGACCGAAGAACTCAAAACCCAAAACTTGCTTTTGCAGGTGGGGGGAGAGCTGTACCTGACGGATTTGATTAATAAAGTTTCCACCGCCGCACATGTGGAGCATTACGCGCAAATCGTTTACAATAAGTTTTTGGTGCGTGATTTAATCCGCACCGCCACCAGCCTGGTGCAGGAATGTTATAAAGAGGAAGAAGAACCCGAAAAACTCATAGATATCGCCCAGGAGCAGATTTTTAAACTCAGCCAGAAGCAGGATTTAAAGGGGTTTGTCGCGTCCAAGGATTTGGCCGTGGAAGTCATGGAAATGATAGAAAAGGCCCACCTGGACAAAAACCCCGTCAAAGGCGTGCCGACCGGTTTTACGGAGTTTGATTATAAAACGGGCGGCTTCCGCAAGTCTGATTTGATTATTTTGGGCGCGCGCCCCAGCCAGGGTAAAACCGCGCTGGCTTTGAACATTGCCCACCACGCTTGCGTCAACTGCGGAGTGCCGACGGCTATTTTTTCGCTGGAAATGGGCCGCCATTCCATTTATGAACGTATGTTGTGTTCGGCCGCCATGGCCGAGGTGCACCAGGTGCGCAACGGCTATTTCCCGCGCAACAAATGGAAAGACCTCACGCGCGAGCTGGCCCGCCTGGCTGAAGCGCCGATGTATATTGACGATACCCCGGGCATTACCATTACCGAGATCCGCATGCGCTCGCGCCGTTTGGCCAATGAGCTGGCCAAACAGGGCAAGACGCTGGGCCTGATTATCATAGACTATTTGCAGCTGATACGTTCCTCGGGCCGTGCCGAAAGCCGCCAGCAGGAAGTGTCCGAAATTTCCCGCATGCTCAAAGAGCTGGCACGCAATTTAAATGTGCCCGTGCTGGCCCTTTCGCAGCTCAGCCGCAAGAACGAGGACAAAAGCCGTTTGGACAACAAACCCCAGCTTTCCGACCTGCGCGAATCCGGCTCCATTGAGCAGGACGCCGACGTAGTGGCTCTGATTCACCGCGAAGGGTATTATAAGCGCGACGATGAAAGCCTCAAGCGCAAGGCCACGCTGATTATCGCCAAACAGCGCAACGGACCGGTGGGCGACATAGATTTGAATTTTATCAGCGAATATACGTTGTTTACCAATCCCGCGCCGGAAGCCCAGGTGATGGGCCCGGCGGAAGAAGGGGTCATGGTATTGCCGGAGTAAAAAGTGGATATTCCTTTTTTGCGCCCTACCTGGGCAGATATTAATTTGGGCGCCTACGGGCGCAATTTGCAAAAAATCCGCGCCAAAGTCGGGCCGGACGTGAATATATTGGCGGTGCTTAAAGCCAATGCCTACGGGCACGGGGCCGAACGCCTGGGGCTGTATGCCCAGGAGCATAAGCTGTGCCAGTTTTTCGGAGCGGCTTCCGTGGAGGAAGGCATTTTGCTGCGCCGCGCGGGCATTACCTTGCCGATTTTGGTATTGGGCAGCATTTATCCTTTTGAAGCCTTTGAATACGCGATCAAGTATGATTTGTCCGTGGCCGTGGCCAGCCTGGAGGCGGCCAAAGCCATAAAACAAATCGCGCGTAAACTGGGCAAAAAAGCCCGCTGCCACGTCAAACAGGACAGCGGCATGGGCCGCATCGGCACGCGCCGCGGCGGCGTCATGCACATTATCCATGAACTGGCCGGAGATGAATTTATAGAGTTGGAAGGCGTATTTACGCACTTGTCCAGCGTGGATACGGACCCCGCCTACACCGAAGAACAGATAGGCTATTTCCGCGATACGATAACCAATGTGCGCCTGCATAAAATCCCCGTGAAACTCTTTCATATGGCGGCTTCGCCGGCTATAGAACTGCGGCCGGACAGCTATTGCGATATGGTGCGCGCGGGGCATGCGTCTTTCGGTTTGTCCGACGGGTTTGAGCCGGTGCTTTCTTTCAAAAGCCGCATTGTGTTTGCCAAAGAAGTGGCCGCCGGCGCCAGCATCAGCTACAACCGCAGTTTTATTGCGCCCAGTACTATGAAGGTCGCCACCATTCCCGTGGGATACGGCGACGGGTATTTGCGCGCGCTGTCCAATAAGGCCGACGTGCTGATTAAAGGCGTGCGTTGCCGCGTGCTGGGCAATATTACCATGGATATGTGCATGGTGGACATTTCCGCCGTGCCGGATGCGCGCGTGGGGGATGAAGTGGTGTTAATCGGCCGGCAGGGCGCAGAGGAAATACGCGCCAAAGAACTGGCCCAAAAAGCGGGGACGATTGATTATGAGCTGACTACGCTTCTTATGCCCCGCGTGCCGAGGTTTTACCAAGAATAATGTTTACGGCAATAGGCAAAGTGATGATGAACTGGCTGGACCAGACCGGAGGAGCGGCCGACATGGTGCGCTCGGCCGGCTTCTGGCTGGCGCGTTCGCGCTTTGAATTTAAACAATTTGTGCTGCAAAGCATTACCATCGGCGTGGATTCTTTCGGCGTGACGGCGCTGACCAGCCTGTTTACGGGCATGGTATTGGCCCTGCAGGCCGGAAATACCATTAACAATATTTTCGGCGACCCGATTTTTGTGGGCACCATTGTTTCCTTTTCGTTAATCCGTGAACTCGGCCCCGTGCTGACGGGCGTGGTGGTGGCGGGCCGCGCGGGTGCGGCCGTGACGGCGCATATCGGCACCATGGCCGTAACGGAACAGCTGGACGCCCTGTATACGCTGGGCACCAATCCGACGCAATACCTGGTTATCCCGCGCATGGGGGCTTTTCTGCTGACTATGCCGGTGTTGACGGTGTTTTCCAATATTTTCGGCGTGATCGGCGGGTATTTGGTGGCCGTGTATGCGCTGGGCGTGCCCGGGGAAGTGTATTTAAGCGACATTACCACTTTTATGGGCGCGAAAGACTTTATGCACGGGTTTATCAAGGCGTTTATTTTTGCGTTTATGATCGCCACGGTGTGTTGCTATAAAGGCGTCAGCACGCGCGGCGGCGCCGAAGGGGTGGGTAAATCCACCACCGGCGCGGTGGTAACGTGCATTGTGCTGATTTTGGTGCTGGATTATTTTTTAACCGCCATTTTGACGGCGTTCGGAATTTAAATGATAGAGATAAAACATCTCAAAAAGAGCTTTGGCTCGCATCATGTGCTGCGGGACGTAAACCTGAAAATAGAGGACGGCAAAATCACTTCTATTTTGGGCGGTTCCGGCTCGGGCAAAAGTACGCTGATTAAATGTATGATGCGCCTGCTGGACAGCGACGGCGGGGAAATACTGGTCAATGGCAAGGATATTACCAAGGTAACCAACCCGTTTCGCCTGGCCGCCGTACGCCGCCATTTCGGGTATTTGTTTCAGGAAGGGGCTTTGTTTGATTCCATGACGGTGGGGGAAAATGTGGCCTTCGGTCTGTCTTATCTGACGGATATTCCCAAAGAAAAATATCCCGCCGTCATTAAAGAGAAACTGGCCATGGTGGGCCTGAAGGAAGAAGTGGCCAAACTGAACCCTTCCGAGCTTTCCGGCGGCATGCGCAAACGCGTCAGCCTGGCGCGCGTGTTGGCCATCAGCCCGAAATGTATTTTGTATGACGAGCCTACCACGGGGCTGGACCCCATTATGTCGGACATTATCAGCGATTTGATTTTGGAAATGAAAAAGAAAATCGGCATTACGTCGGTGGTCATCACGCATGACATGCACTCGGCGTTTAAAATTTCCGACTATATTGCTTTTTTGTACGAAGGGGAAATTATGCTCTACGGCACGCCGGAAGAGTTTAGAAAGACCGACAACCCGTATGTGCGGCAGTTTGTGGACGGCTCCAGCCACGGGCCCATACAAATGAAACTGATGCGGGAGTGATTTTTTTTAACTTTATTTAAGGTAGAATGAAATTATGAAACCGGAAACAAAACTTGGCTTATTTACCGTACTGGGCCTGGCGGCCCTGGGGTTCAGTTTATATTTTTTGGGGGGCTTTTCCATTACGCGCTCCTATGATATTAACGTGCAGTTTGCCGACGTTTCCGGCTTGCCCGTCAAAGCGGCGGTGAAACTTTCCGGCGTGGAAGTGGGAAAAGTAAAAGAAATTAAAATAGAGGACGGCAAAGTTATCGTTGTGGCGGCCATTAATGAAAATATTCCGTTGTACCGTGGCAGCCGCTTTTCCGTGGCGATGACGGGGATTATCGGCACCAAATACCTGAAAGTGGAACAGGGCGACGAAAGCCTGGGGCTGTTGCGCGCGGGGGACTATACCGCAGGCGTGGACGAGGTTCCCATGGACCAGCAAATCGCCAATACGATGACCAGCGTCAAAGAGTTGGTGGACAGCATTAACCAGCGCGGGCAGTTCGGCGCGCAGCTTAACGACGCCATGCGCGATATACGCCAGCTGTCGGCCAACGTCAACCAGCTGGTCATGACCATGCGCCCGTACGTGACCGATTCCATGAAAAATTTACAGGAAATTACTGACAAATTAAACGCCGTCATGGACAGCATTACCAACGAAGAAGGCGTGCTGGGCAGCCTGATTAAAGACAAAGAAATGAAAGAGCAGGTCAAGCAGAGCGTCAGCGAGCTGAAAACCACCATGACGGAAGTCAAATCGTTTGTGGGCAAAATGAGCCGTTTCCGCGTGTACTGGGATTATGATTTCTTCTACGCCCCCGACGCCGGAATATCCACCAGCGATTTGGCCCTGGAGATTTTCCCGTCCAGCGGATACACCTATTACCGCGCGGGTATTGCCAATATCGGCAATGAGGACGACAAACTGGGCGACGGGGATTATATAGAACGCAATAAACTGGATCTGCGTTTTGGCTTGTATAACCAGTGGGCCAATTTGTCGGCGGGTATGATACGCGGAGCCGGCGGTGTGGCACTGGAGCTGAAACCTTTTTACAATCACGAATTTTTACAGCGTTTTACCGTCGGTGCGGAGTTTACGGACTGGGGCCGCGACCGCGTCATTAACGACCGTCATTTTAATCAACCTAATTTGTCTTATGGGGTGGACTATCGTATTAGCAAATATTTCTCGGTCGGCGCGTGGATGCGCGACGCGATGGAAACCAATTATTTCAACGTCAAGGCCAATATTTCGTTTAACGACCAGGATATATCGTCCTTCTTCGGTTTGGCTACGATGGCCAATTAGGGGCATGTATGAAGTTTAAGACGGTATTTGTATGCCAGAAATGCGGGTACGAGTCGCCCAAATGGGCGGGCAAATGCCCCGAATGCGGGGAATGGAACACGCTGGCGGAAGAAGTAAAACAGCAGGAAAGCAAGAAGGAAAAGCGCACCCGCTCGTTTACGGATTTTTCGTCGGAAATTATTAAACTTTCCGACAGCCGCGCCGTAAAAGAAACCCGTATCCCCACGGGTATCGGGGAGTTTGACCGCCTGCTGGGCGGAGGCCTGGTCAAAGGGCAGATTACCCTGCTGGCCGGGGCCCCCGGCATCGGTAAAAGCACGCTGATGCTGCAGGTGGCGGACGCGCTGGCCAAAAACTTAAAAGTGCTGTATATCTCCGGCGAGGAAAGCATCAGCCAGATTTCGGGCCGCGCCCAGCGGCTGGGGGTCAATAACCCCAATATTTTTCTGCATTGCGAAACCAATATTCAAAATATCATTGAGTCCGTGGAAAATGTCAGCCCCGATGTGCTGGTGCTGGATTCCATTCAAACCGTTTATCATCCCGAGTTTACCTCCTCCGCCGGCACTGTCGGCCAGGTGCGCGAATGTGCGGCCGAGCTGGTGCGTCTGTGCAAGCCCAAAGGGATTATTACCTTTGTGCTGGGGCATGTCACCAAAGACGGGGAGCTGGCCGGCCCCAAAATTTTGGAACACATGGTGGACAGCGTATTGTATTTTGACACGGAAAAAGACAATGTCTTGCGTTTGCTGCGTCCGCATAAAAACCGTTTCGGTTCCACCTCCGAAATCGGCCTGTTTAAAATGACGGGCCACGGGCTGGAAGGGGTGGAAAACGCGGGTGAATATTTCGCGCAGACGTCCGCGCGTTCCGCTTTAAAAGGCCGCGCCTATACGCTGGCTTTGGAGGGATCGCGCCCGCTGCTGACCGAAGTGCAGGCCCTGGCCAGCCCGACGCATTATCCGTATCCGCGCCGGGTAACCACAGGGGTGGATTTAAACCGCTGTCTTATGCTGTTTGCCGCGCTGGAAAAACATGTAGGGCTGTCTTTGGACAATAAAGACATTTACGTCAGCATTGCCGGCGGGGTGAAACTCAAAGACCCCGCGCTGGATTTGGCCGTGTGCGCCGCTGTGATTAGTTCCGTCAAAGACGTAGCTATTCCTCATGAAAGGGTGTTTTTGGCCGAGGTGGGCATTTTGGGCCAAATCGCCAAAGTGCCGCTGATGGAGCGGCGGCTGGAAGAAGCGCAGCGGCTGGGATTTAAAACGGCCTTTACCGCCCCGCTTTCCAAACAGGAAAAACAGCACCTTTCCGGCCTGACCCTGCAGGAAATTACGGAAATTAACGAGCTGGCTTTGAAGCTGCGCTGAAACAAGACTATTCCATAAAAACACCCGCCTTACAAGGCGGGTGTTTTTAGTGGGCGGCAAACTTTTTGCTGAAGAAAAAGTTCTGACGGTATTTGCTGAAATATCCGCGCAGCATCAGATAGGTCAACGTGCAGGAAAGCACATCGGCTATCGGCGGGGCGAAAAATACCCCGTACAGCCCAAAGAGCATAGGCATAATCAGCACCAGCGGAATGAGAATAAGTATCTGGCGCGACAAACTCAGCACCGCCGCGCGGAAAGGCTTGTTGATGGCCTGAAAAAAGCTGCTGCCCAAAATCTGCAGTGCGTCAAAAGCCGTAAAGATGTTTAATATGCGCACCGCCCGGGCCGCCATGGCAATGAGTTCCTGGTCGGTGCCGTTAAAAATACGCACGATATACGGGGCAAAACACAGCGCAATCATAGACCCCATAAACCCAAAGCCGATTCCCCAGCGTATGGCCATTTTAAGCGTTTGGAAAGAGGTGGCATATTTGCGCGCACCGTAGTTATAGCCGATAAGCGGCTGCGCGCCCTGGCTCAAGCCCAAAATGGGCATCAGGAAAATGGCGTTTGCGCTGATGGCTATACCCATGGCCGATACTGCCACGTTGCCGCCGTATTTTAACAGCGCATGGTTTAGCAAAAAGTTCATGGCGGCGGAAGCCAGCTGAAACACCATTTGGGATACGCCGATCAGCATGCTGGCAGACAGAATATGCCACTTTAAACGCATATATCGCCAGTGCAGTTTATATTTGCTGCGCGGTCCCAAAAAGAACAGCAAAATCCAGGCAAAAGATACCACCTGCCCGCATACCGTGGCCGCCGCCGCGCCGCGCATGCCCCAGTTTAAAACGAAAATCGTAATCGGGGCGACGGTTAAATTTAAAAACGCACCGATGAACTGGGTGGCCATGGCCGTCTTGGGGTGGCCGGAAGAGCGGATAAAGTTGTTCATACCTGCGCCGACGTTAAACAGGGCGTATCCGGGCAGTACCATTTGCATGTAGGGCGTAACATAAGGCAGAGTTACTTCATCTGCTCCCAAAAAGAGCAGAATGGAATCCATAAATATATATCCCGCCGCCATTAATAAACCGCTGATGAGGAACAGCGCCACAAACGCATTACCCAAAATCAGCTGCGCTTCTTCTTCATTTTTTTCTCCCAGCCGGATAGAGAAAAGCGCGTTGGCGCCCACGCCGATCAGCACGCTGAACGCCATGAAGAAAAACCCCATGGGGAACAACAGCGTAATGCTGGCTATGCCCGGTGCGCCAAATTCGTGGCCGACATAAATGCGGGAAATAATGTTGTAGAGCGCGCTGACAAACATACCTGCCACGGCCGGCGCGGAAAATTTAATTAACAGGCTGGAAATCGTGCGGGCTTTAAAAGGGTTGCCTTCCTGTTTGCGTTTTAACTTCTTGCTCATAAATTTAGACGAACCAAGCCGCCCGGTACCGCGGCGGCTTGTATGCTCCTGCCTCAAATCTTTATACATATTCTACTAAATATAAAAATAAAGGGCAAAAATGCAGATGAAGCCGGATTGGAACGGTAGTTTTTTGGGGGGAAAAATACGGAAACGCCGTAATAGGTATTTCTGTACATAAGAACGGTATTGGGGTGTAGTTTAAAACATCCTCTGCTTGACTTGTTTTTTTTTTTGCTACAGTTTCGGGGTGTAAA
>DWVB01000064.1 GCA_019120455.1 Candidatus Avelusimicrobium excrementipullorum | reverse complement strand
TGTAAATAGGGACCCAGGGCGATGCCGCCGCGGAAGGAAGGGAAATTGGGCAGATCGCCGATGACGCCGTTTGCATAGTCGGCCGGCCCGGGAAAAGCGAAGCTGATGGCCACCGGCTTGTGCGGCACTTTTTTGATGACTTCTTCAAAGCCGCGTACAATATTGCCCAGGCATTTGTCCAAATCGTCCGCCTGGGTGGGAATGGAGATGGGCTCCACGGTTTCTTTGTTGGCGCGCATGGCGCTGAAAACCAAATTGGTGCCGCCCGCGTCCAGCGTGAGTACGGTGCGGATATCGTTGACGTAGTTTCTCATGAGTCTCCCTCGGATAAAAACTTAGGTACGCCGTTACTTCATGGTAACACTTTTCCGACGCAGGGTCAACCGTATATAAAAAACCCCGCGTCTTACGGCGCGGGGTTTTCAGTGCGGATAAACTTATTTTTTGCCGCCTCTTTCAAAGCGCAGCGTATATGTAATCATATCCGTGACTTCCGCCGGTCCGAAATACTGTATGGGGCCGGGGAACAGATACGCTTCACTCATTGCCCACAAATCACGCTTTTTGGCAAACTGTTTGAACGGTTCGCCGGTCAGTTCCACCAGCGCTTTGCGGATGACGGGTTTTTCTTTGCCTTTGCGGCGTTCAATGTTCATCATCATGGTCAAAGGCACGCCGCCGCATTCCCACTGCTGGGGTTTGCGCGTAAGTTTGCGCACGGACGACAAATACCCGCTGCAGCCGTTTAAGGCCAGCGCGGCGGCATTGTACCCCAGCGCATAGGTGTAGTTGGCGTCAAAGGTGGAGGGCACGCCGCAGCGGCCTTCATAGCCGAAGAAATGCATAATGGCGGAAAATTTGCCGTTGTACTTGCCGGCTTTTTTCATTTCAGCCAGGCGGGTGCGCAGCATTTCCACCAGCAGTTTTTCGGTTTCAATGAGCGATACCTGCACATTGCCGTGCGGGTCGCGGTCCAGCATCAGCTGGGAGGCAATGCCCGCAGGCAGGGATTTCATCAGCGCAGCCAGTTTGGCCGGCAGTTTGGAGATGATAAATTCTTTTTTCTCAGTGATGGAATCCATTTTGGCCAGTTCGGCTTCATGGTCGGCCAGCAGGTCATTGAGGGCGGAAATCAGTGCTTTCATTTCCGGAATAAATTCAATGAGGCCTTCCGGCACCAGCACCACGCCGAAGTTTTTGCCCTGTTTGGCGCGCGCGGCGATAATGCCCGCCAGGTAGTCAATGATTTGCTTGAGCGTCATTTTTTTGGCCAGCACTTCTTCGCCCACCAGGGTAACGTTGGGGTGGGTTTCATGCGCCACTTCCAGCGTGATGTGCGAGGCGCTGCGGCCCATCAGGCGGATAAAGTGCCAGTATTTGCGCGCAGAGTTGACGTCGCGGCAGATATTGCCCACCATTTCGGCGTAGATTTTGGTGGCCGTGTCAAAACCGAAGGACGTTTCAATTTTGTCGTTTTTCAGGTCGCCGTCAATGGTTTTGGGTACGCCGATGACGCAGATGTCCGCACCCTGCTGTTTGAAATATTCCGCCAACACGCCGGCATTGGTGTTGGAGTCGTCCCCTCCGACGATAATCAGCGCGTTGACTTTGTATTTTTTCAGGGTGTCTAAGGCTTTGGCCAGCTGTTCGTCTGTTTCAATTTTCGTGCGGCCGGACTGGATTAAATCAAAACCGCCGGTATTGCGGTAGCTTTCCATCAGTTTGGGAGTGATTTCTTTCCACTGGGCGTCCAAAATGCCGCTGGGCCCGCCTAAAAAGCCGTACAGTTTGTTTTTCGGATTGGCTTTTTTCAGTCCGTCCAAAAGCCCCGCGATGACGTTATGTCCGCCCGGGGCCTGCCCGCCGGAGAGCACCACGGCGGCTTTGACGGTTTTCTTGCCGACGGCCGGATTGGAGCCTTTAATAAAAGTCACTTCGGGCATGCCGTAGGTGTTGGGGAACATCTTTTTGACGGTGGCCTGGTCGGCTACGCTTTGGGTGGCTTTGCCGGTTTTGACTTTGACAAAGCAGGGGCCTTTCTTTAAAATTTCGGGCAGCACGGGCTTGTACAGACAGCGGTGCGCCTGCAACAAAGAACAATTCGGATTTTTGCTGGTTTTTGTAGGCATTTTTCATCTCCTGAAGAATAGAAAATCCTATATAAATTATACCAAACTTACCGATGTCCGCACGCGTACGGGGAGGGGAAAAGGGTGTTAATTCCATTCGCTTTGTTGTAATTGGCTTATGTGTTGTTGGACTTGGGACATGAAAAAAACCATCCTTGCGGATGGTTTTAAATGGTGCCCAGTATAGGATTTGAACCTATGACCTTTCCCATGTCAAGGGAACGCGCTACCCCTGCGCCAACTGGGCTTAAAACGGCAAATTTGACATATATATTATACTAAAATCTGTTTGGTTTTGAAAACCGAGCGGAACAATACCAGCGGCGCATTTAGGCAGAGGCTACCTCTTTTGTGGAAACACAAGAGGAGGAACGGTTGGCGTTTCGCCGCATATCCAGCCGGCGGTTGCGTATCATAAGCGAAAGGTCTATTGCCACCAGCAGAAAGTCCAGCACATACAGCCAAAATACGGCGTCAAAACTGTAAAAAATTTTATGGATAATGCCGCACAGATAGGCCAGGGCAATGGTGATGGTAAACAAAAAACTTTTTCCGGCGGCCGTTTTGGATACGGCGGATTTGTAAATGTTAAACGGCCAGGCCAGTCCAAATCCCAACATCATTAACGCTTCAAAAATGCTCATTTTCCCCTCCAAAACCCCCGCTCCGGACAACCGGCGCGGGGTCTTTATTAAATTATAGCTTTTCCGCCGAATACGAAAAAAGCCGTCCGGCAACGGACGGCTTTTTGCAGAACGTAAGAGATTACTTCAGGTTGGTTTTAAAGAAATCTTCCAACTTGTCAAACGGAATGCGGTCCGTGCGGTCATACAGGTCTATGTGTTCGGCATCTTTGACGACATAGATTTCCTTGGGCTCTTTGGCCGCGGCGTAGGCTTCCTCGCTGAAGAATTTGGAATGCGCGCGGTCCCCGATGATAAACAGAATGGGCCGCGGGGAGATTTCATCAATGTAATCCAACGCTTTAAAATTGAGCATGGATGCGTCGCTGGTAGTGGTAAAACCGCCGCGTGCCTGCGGATGATGCCCGCGCGGAACGGCGTAGAAACGGAACCATTCCGCGTCCGGTTCCGGCAGTTCTTGCTGTACTTTATCCGATTCTTCTTTTGTCAGCGGTTTTTCCGGAAAAGAAGGAATATATTGCGGATAACCGTTTTCGGCGTCAATCCAGCGCTGGGCGGCCAGTTTTTCTTTGGCTTTTTGCAGTTCTTCTTTGCTCATACGTTTATGAAAAGAAGTCATGTCATACATGGAGGCGGTGGCCACGGCTTTAATGCGCACATCCACCTGCGCGGCAGACAGCGCAAACCCGCCTGAGCCGCAAATGCCGATAACGCCGATTTTATTGCGGTCCACGAATTTAAGCAGGCCCAGGTAATCCACTCCGGCGCTGAAACTTTCGGCAAACATGTCCGCCGAAGACACATGGCGCGGCTCTCCGCCGGACTCGCCCATAAACGGCTGGTCAAAAGTCAGCACCACAAATCCGCGCCGTGCCAGTTCTCCCGCATACACGCAGGGTCCCTGTTCTTTGACGCCGCCGTAAGGCGCGCCTACGATAATGGCGGGATATTTGGCGTTTTTATCCATATTTTTGGCAGTGTACAAATCTCCCGCCAGCGTAATGCCATAGCGGTTTTTAAAAGAGACATGTTCTCTTTGTACGTCAGGATTTAACGGTTGTATATAATGTCTGTTTTCCATAATTTCTTCCTTTATTTGACCCTTAGAGGCACAGCCGACTGCCGCAACGGCTGCGGCAAACAGCAGAAATAAGATTTTTTTCATAGTTTCTCCTAATCCTACACACTTATTATAAAGTATGAAGTTTACTCCAGGTCAAGAGGAAAGAAAGTGTGTTATTCAAAACGCCAGGCGTCGTTGCCCAGGGTGTTTTCAATATGTTCCAGCAGGGCACGGTGAATCATGATGGATTTGTCCGTGCGGATACGGTGCAGCTTGGAAGGGTCGGCTTTGGACGGCACTTCCAAATATACTTTGGTAATGCCTTTGGCCGCGTCCAGTTGCATTTTCAGTTTCTGTAAATTGCTTTGGGAATAATCGGGGGTCAGGCGGATAGTGAGTTTTTTGGCCACATTGCCTATCAGTTCGGTCACGTTGCCCACATCTTGTAAATTGATTTCCACCCGGGCGCTTTCGTCATCTACGCGCACATCGCCGGAGAAGAACAAAATGGCATTGGGAGACACTTTGTGCCCGATATTTTCCCAGGTGCGGGCAAAAGCATTAACGCCGATAGAACCCGTGCAGTCCTCTATGACAAACTGCGCCCATTCTTTTTTCTGTTTGTTTTGGCGTTTTTTCAGACGCGTAACAATGCCGATGACGTTTAAACGGCCGGAGGCCTTCCCGTCCAAAATATCTTTGATAGCCACGCAGTTTAGCTGCCCCAGATAGTCCTGGTAACGGGCAATGGGGTGCCCGCTGAAATACAGTCCCATCACTTCTTTTTCATAGCCCAGCAGTTCGTTTTGCGTCAGCGGCGCGACCGGTTTGGTTTCCTGTTTCTTTTTAAAACTCATGACGGAGGAAAAATCATCTCCGAACAGGCTGGCGGCGCAGCTTTCTTTTTCTTTTGCTATCATATGTGCCGTGTCTAAGGCTTCGTCCAGCTGGCTTAACAGGATGGCGCGCGTCTCTTTGGGGTCTTTGTCCGGCATCAGGCAGTCCATCGCGCCGGCTTTGATTAAGCTTTCAAGCGTTTTCTTGTTGGCCTGAAACAGGTCAATGCGCGCACAGAGGTCTTCCAAGGACTCAAACGGTTTCTTTTTGGCTTCCTGCGCAATAGAGATGCAGCCTTCCGTACCGGCGTTTTTGACCGCTTCCAGCGCATAGCGGATATATTCTTTGCCGTCTTTTTCTTCCACGGCAAACTCCGGCTGGCTTTTGTTGATGTCCGGCGGCAGAATTTCAAACCCCATTTTCTTGGCTTCTTCCAAATAAGTGGCGATTTTGTTTTCTTTGTCGTCTGCGCCGATGGCATTATGCCCAATTTCGTTGGTCAGCGCCGCACACATAAATTCAATGGGATAATTGGCCTTCAAATAAGCCGTTTGGTAAGACACCAATGCATAGGCGTACGAGTGGGATTTGTTAAAACCGTATCCGGCAAAGGCCTTCATTTGCTCATAAATATGCGTGGCCGTCTTTTCGGAAATTTTGTGCGCTTTGGCCCCTTCTACAAATTTTTTGCCGAATTTTTCCATGACGTCCAACTTCTTTTTACCCATGGCTTTGCGCAGCGTGTCGGCTTCGCCCGGGGTAAACCCGCCGAGCTTTTTGGAAATTTCCATGATTTGCTCCTGATACACCATACAGCCGTAGGTGTCCTTAAGCACTTCTTCCAGGAGCGGGGTTTCGTAGGTGATTTTTTCCTGGCCGTTTTTGCGCCGCACAAACATATCCATCATGCCCGACTCCATGGGCCCCGGGCGGTAGAGCGCCACCAGGGCGGATACGTCGCCGAATTGCGTGGGCTGCAGTTTTTTAATCAGGTCGCGCATGCCGCCGCTTTCCAGCTGGAAAATACCCAGCGTCTGGCAGGCGCACAGCAAATCATAGGTTTTCTTGTCGTCCAAAGGGATTTCGTTAATGTCAAAATCGGGGTTGTGGCGCTGGCGGATGAGCTTTTCGGCATTGTCAATAACCGTCAGGGTGCGCAGGCCCAAAAAGTCCATTTTCAGCAGTCCCAGGTTGGAGCACGGCTCCCCTTCAAACTGCGTGGTAATGGCGTCGCGCGCCCCGCGCGCCAGCGGCACATAGTGCGAAACGGCCTCTTTGGTAATCAGCACGCCTGCGGCGTGAATGCCGGTGTGGCGTTTGAGGCCTTCAATTTTGCGGGCCATGTCAAAAAGGCGTTTGGACGTGGGGTTGTTGGCCACTTCATTTTTAAGTTCCTGGATATTTTCCAGCGCGGCGTCCAGGGTAATTTTCGGGTCGTTGGGAATCATCTTGGCCACGCGGTTGGTTTCGCTGACGCTGATGCCCATCACGCGCGCCACGTCGCGCACGGCCAGCTTGGCCTTCATGGTTCCAAAGGTGATAATCTGCGCCACTTTGTCGGCGCCGTATTTGCGGCGCACATAGTCAATAACGCGCTCGCGCCCCGTATCGGACATATCAATATCCAGGTCGGGCATGCTGATGCGGTCCGGATTTAAAAAACGTTCAAACAGCAGTTTGCTTTTAATGGGGTCCACGCGCGTAATGTCCAGGCTGTAGGCCACAATACTGCCCGCGCCGCTGCCGCGGCCCGGCCCTATGGGGATGCCGTTTTGCCGTGCCCAGTGGATAAAGTCCTGCACAATCAGAAAATAGCAGTCAAACCCCATTTTAATAATGACGTCAAATTCATATTCCAGCTGTTTAATGTATTCCGGCGGTACATTGCCGTGCATTTTTTTGTTTAGGCCTTCGCGGCACAAGGCTTTGAAGTATTCGGCGGAATTGGGATATTGCGGGGGAATGTCAAAGTTGGGCAGGATAAACCCGTGTTTGGGGAACTCCAAATCGCATTTTTCGGCAATTTCCAGCGTGGCGGTCAAAGATTCCGGCGTGTGCGCAAACAGCTCATACATTTCCTCGGGCGATTTGAAATACAGCTCATGCGTCGTCATTTTCATGCGGTGCGGGTCGTCGAGCGTCTTGCCGGTGGAAATGCAGAGGTTGACGTCGTGCGCCTCCCAGTCTTCTTTTTTCTCGTAGTGGCAGTCATTGGTAGCCACGACGGGCAAACCCAGCTTTTTGGCCGCTTCCTTCAAAATGGGCAGCGCCTGCTGCTCTTCGCGTATGCCGTGGTCCATCAGTTCAATGTAATAATTGCCCGGGCCCATAATATCGGCATATTCGCGGGCAATGGCGCAAACCTGCTCAAAACTGCCGTTTAAAGCGTATTGGGAAAGAAAGCCTTTCAAACAGCCGGACAGGGCAATCAGCCCGTCGGAATATTTGGCCAAAAGTTCTTTGTCTATGCGCGGGTGATAGTAAAATCCGTCCACCCAGGCCAGGGAGTTCAGCTGCATAAGGTTTAAATATCCCTGGTGGTTTTTAGCCAGTAAAGTCAGGTGTCCGGTGCGGGATTTGTCCTTGTCGGTGTATTTGCCTTCGGTAATGTAGGCCTCACAGCCCACAATAGGCTTTAACCCCGCCGCACGGGCGGAGTCATAGAAATCCAGCGCGCCGTATAGGTTGCCGTGGTCGGTCAGCGCCATAGCTTTTATGCCGCTTTCGGCCAGTCCGCGCAGAAAGCGCGAAGGCTTGTGATTCTCGGAAATGCGCAGCATGCCGTCCAACAGGGAATATTCCGAATGATTGTGTAAATGTACAAATTCTTTTGTCATAATGCCGCGCGGGAACAAATTTTATAAGATAGTGATATGTCACATTATAGTAAATTAAAAGAAACGAAGGTTTCGTCCAAAACCCTGTATAAAGGGGTGGTAGGCTTCAATAAAGACACCGTGCGCCTGATCAACGGGCGGGAAACCACGCGCGTCTATTTGGCCCACCGCGGCGCCAGCGCCATTTTGCCTTTGACGGACGACGGACAGATATATTTGGTGCAGCAGTACCGCTATCCCGTAGACAAAGTCACCTGGGAAATCCCCGCCGGCAAACGCGAACAGGGCCAAACCCCGCTGTCCTGCGCCAAGGCGGAGCTGGCCCAGGAAACGGGCCTGCACGCGGCCAAATGGAAAAAACTGGCCGTTTTTAACCCCAGCAATGCGTTTTCCACGGAGTTTTTGCATATTTATCTGGCCACCGGCTTAAAGCGCGGCCAGGACTGCCCCGATGAGGACGAATTTTTAAATGTTAAAAAGTTTCCGCTGGAAAAAGTATACGGCATGATAAAAAACGGCAAAATACAGGACGCCAAAACAATTATCGGTCTTTTGATGTACCGTTCGTTTTACGAAGGCCGCCGCGGCCTATAAGCGGAATGCGCGAGGGTTATTGATACCGGTCCGACTTTTTGCCGCCGTAGTAGCGGTAGCCTAAATCCCGTTTGATAAGTTCTTCGGCCAGGTTTTGCCCTTGAGCGTTGGTGACGGCGCAGAGCAGGCGGAAATATTTGTCGCGCGAGCAGTCCGTCAGGGAAACGGGGCCGCTTTGCAAAAATTCTTTGGTAAAAGCCTTGGCCTTTTGGGCCAGGGCTTTTTCGCGTTTGGTTTTGCCTTTGATTTCGGGGCAGTCCACCCCCAGCACGCGCACGGGCACTTTTTCGCAATACACGGCCAGCGAACAGTTCAGATTGATTTTAAACGTGTCCCCGTCGTATACGGAGGCGACGGACACGTCGCGCAACGCTGCGGCGTCGGGCAGGGCGTCGGTATCGGCGACGGGTTTGCCCGTTTGCTGTATGACGGCCAGCGCCGCCGCGGCCAGCACGGCGGCCCAAAATTTAACCTGTTTTTTGGTGTATTTTCTTCTGCGCCGCGCCATATTAATATCCCTGCGGCACCAGCAGGCGCAGGGCTTTGGGCAGGAGCGAAATTTTCAGTTCGTTTTGCGTCACTTTCGGCTCGCCGTCCAGATGATACACAATTTCGCCGTCATAGTTGATGACCGCTTCGGCGGTGCGCTGTGTGCGCGTGACTTCCACGGGGCGGAAGGTTTTGCTGAAGAAGGTCGGCGCGGCCAGCGCCAGCTTGAATTTGCTGACCGGCAACACTTCCACCATGTCAAACAGCCCGTCGCTTAAATTGGCGCGCGGGGCGATTTTGAAATTGCTGCCGTATTGCGTGCCGTTGGCAAACACCAGCGTCAGCGGGGTTAAAATTTCGTCTTTGCCGTTATAGCGCACGCGCAGGGTTTTGGGCTGATAGGTAAATACGGCCTTGGCGCCCAGTTTGAAATACGGCCATTTGCCGCGCGCGCCGTGTTTGCCGTGCTCGGCAAACTGCCGCGCGATTTCGGCCTCTATGCCCACGCCGGCCAAATTGAAAAAATATTCGCCGTTGGCTTGCCCTACGTCGCAGGCGACGGGCACGGCTTTTTGCAGGGCGGTCCAGGCTTCTTCATACAAAAGCGGCATGCCCAGCTCCCGCGCCAGCCCGTTGCCGGAGCCTTTGGGCACGATGCCCAGGGCCGTTTGCGTGCCGACCAACGCTTTGGCCGTTTCATTAATGGTGCCGTCTCCGCCGGCCACGATGACGCGTTCATATCCGTCTTTAACGGCCTGCGCGGCCAGCTCCGTGGCGTGGCCCGCATGTTTGGTAAACGCGCCCTGTGCGTCCGGAAAGTTAATCAGCGCGGCGCGCTCCAAAGCGGCGTTTTCCATGTGCCGCGCGCCGCTGACGGGATTAATAATAATAAAAGTTTTCATAATTTTTTGATTTCGTTTGCTTTGTTTAACGCGTCTTCGCGTTTTAAAAGTAGCAGTGTTTCGCACAGGCGTTCGGTTTTAACCAGGTTGTTGCCCGCCAGGGCCACCCGGCCTCCGACGGCCGCCATAAAAAGCATAAACAGCGCAAACAACACCAAATTGAGCACCTGGTTAACCACGTCGGCCTGTACTTCCACTTTGCCGTATTGGGTGTTCATGGCCAGCGGTTTGGTCTCCAGCACCTGCACCACGGGTTTTTTGTTTACAAACGTCTGATACATTCCCGTAAACGCAAAGAACATCAGCCCCAGCCCGATAACCAGCAATAAATATCCGATAATCTTGTTATGCATAAAAAAATTATAACAAAAAGCGCAAAATGTCCCGCAGTTTTTCTGCCTTATAGTAACGCGGGGACTGCGGCTCCGGCGTGCATTCGTGCTTCCAGATAATGGGATAGGGCACATATACGGCGTACGCGCCCGCTTCCAGCGGGGCCAGCACGTCTGATTTTAACGAATTGCCCACCATGACAAATTCCTGCGCCCCGGCCCCCAGCCGCTGCAGCAGGCGGACATAATCCTGCGGGCGTTTGTCGCTCATAATTTCCGTGTGCGCAAAATACCCCGCCAGGCCGGACTTGGCTATTTTGCGCTGTTGGTCCAGCAGGTCTCCTTTGGTGGCCAGCACCAGCGTGTATTTTTCTTTAAGCGTGCGGAGCACTTCGGGCACGTCCGGCAGCAGTTCCACGGGGCGCGCCAGCAGCCGTTTGACGATGTCTATAATTTGCTGCACCTGCCGGCCCGTAATTTTTCCGTCCGAAATGCGCACGGCCGTTTCTATTAAAGACAGGGCAAACCCTTTGGCACCGTAGCCGAACAGTTCCAGGTTTTGCATTTCGGTTTTGAAAAGTTCATCCGCGGTTTTTTCATGAGGAAGCCAGTCCATCATTAAATGGCAGAAAGCATGCTCCGCCTCACGGAAATAATTTTCATTGACCCAAAGGGTGTCGTCGGCGTCAAAAGCGACGAATTTGATGTTGTTTTTCATATACGGCCCTGCCTGGAAGCTATTTGATATAATTTATTATATATATCCCCGCGCGCGCCCGTAAAGCGCGCACTCACAGGAAGCTATATGAAAAGTACAGAAGTCAGAAACGGTTTTTTGCAGTTTTTTCATTCCAAAGGCCTGCCGGTAATTCCCTCCAGCTCGCTGATCCCGCATTCGGACCCGACCCTGCTGTTTACGTCGGCGGGCATGGTGCAGTTTAAGGCCAATTTTATGGGCATAGACAAAAGCCTTAAAAACGCCGCCACCTGCCAGAAATGCGTGCGCACCACCGACATTGACAGCGTGGGCTTTACCGAGCGCCACCTGACTTTTTTTGAGATGCTGGGCAATTTCTCTTTCGGCGATTATTTTAAAAACGAGGCCATCGCCTGGGCCTGGGAATACCTGACGGGCGTGTTGGGCATTTCGCCGGACAAACTGTATGTAAGCATTTACAAAGGCGGCATCGCCCCGCGCGACGAAGAAGCCTACAACGCCTGGCTGAAATATGTGCCCAAAGAGCGTATTTTTGAGCTGGGCGAAGCGGACAACTTTTGGACCATGGGCCCCACCGGTCCCTGCGGCCCGTGCAGCGAAATTTATTATGACTTCGGCGACAAAGGCTGCAAAAACCCGCACTGTGACATTACCTGCGACTGCGGGCGCTTTGTGGAAATCTGGAACATCGTGTTTGAAAGCTACAACCGCCTGGAAGACGGCTCCCTGCAGCCGCTGCCGCAGAATAATATAGACACCGGCATGGGGCTGGAGCGCCTGTGCATGGTGATGCAGCACAAACAAAATATTTTTGAAACGGATTTGTTCACCCCGCTGACCGACGCGGCCAAAAAAGCCCTGCACATAGAAGGCAAAACCCCGCTGGAAATTTCCGCCCTGCGCATTATTGCCGACCATGTGCGCAGTTCTTCTTTCCTGATTGCGGAAGGTATTTTGCCCTCCAACGAAGGCCGCGGATATATTCTGCGCCGTTTGATCCGCCGCGCGGCGCGCTACGCCAAGCTGATGGGCGGCAAAGAGCCGTTTTTGTACACGCTGGCCAAAAAAGTGGGGGAAATTTTTGAAGGGCTGTACCCTGAGATTGACCAAAATTTAAAACATATTGAAGATGTGCTGAAAGCCGAAGAAACGCTTTTCTTAAAAACCCTGCAGACCGGAGAAGAAAAACTGGCCGAACTGCTGGCCAGAAAAGGCAAAACCCTGTCCGGCAAGGACGCGTTTTACCTGCACGAAACGTTCGGCTTCCCGTTGGAGCTGACGCGGGAAATTGCGGCCGCCAAAGGCATCAAAGTAGACGAAGAAGGCTATGAAAAGGCCAAAGAGGAGGCCTCCGCCAAAAGCCGCAGCTACGCCGATGAATTTTCCAAAGAAAAAGTCAAAATCCTGCAGGGACTGGAACAGGCATATCCCGCCACGGTGTTTACGGGATATGACACGCTGGCGCAAAACGCCCGCGTGCTGGCGTTGCTGAACACGGAATTTGAAGAAGTCAAAACCTTGTCCGGCGAAGGATATGCCGTGTTTGACAAAACCTCTTTTTACGCCGAATCCGGCGGTCAGGTGGGCGATACGGGGTTGGTGCTCAAAGACGGCCAAACCGCGGCGCGCATACTGGACGTGCAGAAGCCCATCGGCAAAATTTTCCTGCATAAAGTGGACGGGACGCTGACGGCGGGGGACGAGGTGCTGCTGCAGGTTAATTCGGAGGCCCGCCGCCGCGCCGCAGCCAATCACAGCGCCATTCACGTCATCAATGCGGCCCTGCGCCAAGTGTTTGGCGACGGGGTGCACCAGAGCGGCTCTTATGTGTCGCCGCAGCGGCTGCGCTTTGACTATACGCTGTCCAAAACCCCGACGGCGGAAGAATGGAAAAAAGTGTGGGCCATTGTGCAGCAGGCCATTGACGCGGCCCTGCCCGTGGCCTGCCAGGAACGCCCTTTAAAAGACGCGGCCAAGCTCGGTGCGGTTACCCTGCTGGGTGAAACATATGCCGACCCCGCGCGCTTTGTACTCATGGGCGGCAGTTTTGAAGAGCCGGAGAAAAAATACAGTCTGGAACTTTGCGCCGGTACGCATGTGTCCAATACGGCGCAGATTATTACCGTGGTACCTATTAAAGAAGGCTCCCTGTCCGCCGGTGTGCGGCGCATAGAGGCCGTGGCCGGCCCCGCCGCGCTGGATTATTTGAAAGGCATTAATGCGGAAATGGAAGAAATGGCCGCGCGCCTGACCGTGCCGGTGGCCGATGTGGCGCAGCGTTTGCATGCGTTGATGGACGAGCTGCGCGAAGTCAAAAAACGCTATACGGAATTTAGGGAGAAAACCCTGGCCGCGGGCGGGCTGTCGCAGGTAACGTTTACCATGAAAAACGGCGCCACGCTGGTTATGCAAAACGCCGAAGGCGCCCAGCCGCGCGAACTGCGCGCCATTGCCGATACGGTCAGCCAAAAATATGACAAAGCGGTGATTATTGTGACGACGGACCGCGAAGGCAAACGTTCCTTTGTGGTTAAAACGGTCGGGCAGCTGCCCAATACCAATGCGCTGGAAATAGCCAAAATGATTGCGGCGGATTTGAACGGCCGCGCCGGCGGCCGGCCGGACTTTGCCCAGGGCGGCGGCGAGGCCAAAAAGCCCTGGCAGGAGTTTATGTCGTCCTTAAAAGAAACGATGTAAAACCCGTCTTTACAACCAACCCCGCGTTCTGTCCGGCGCGGGGTTTTTATTTTGTTGGGGCCTAGTATTGCATGGGTCCAAAATCTGTCTAAATTAGGTCCAATGGCCCTCGTGCAGGCATCGTATAAACTTATACTGTATAGAAAAGATTGCATGGAAGGAGTTTGAACCATGAGAAAAATTATTTTTATCAGTATATTTGCCTTGCTGGCGGGTGTTGCCGTACAGGCGCAGACCTCTTCCTATGGTTATGCCGGCCCTGAAGGGAAAAAGATGGCCTTGGGAGAAGTGCTGGGACAGGTGTTAACTAAAAAATCCGCGGAAAGGGCCCGCCTTATTCGTGACGAAGCCAAACGGAATGCACTGTTGCAATCCCATAAAGCCCAGCAATCGCTGAGGGCATTGGAAAAGGCTTATCCGGAATATATTACGCTGATTATGGAAGTGGCTAGGGATCATGACTCCTTGGTGCAGTTTGCGGCCAGAGAGAAGCAAGGAGGAGAAGGCTTTTATCATCTGCTGGCTCTGAAAATGGAATTTTTGTATTATGGATTTGAGCAACTGCGCCAAGCAGATAAAGAGGTGGCGGCCCAGGCGGAAAAAATGATTAATCATTCTTACTGGCTGGAGCCGGAACAGGCTGCGGTGACGTTATCTGAAGCCCAAAAGGAAATTGCCCGCTTTTTTACAGTTAAATTGCCGGGAGGGGGCAAATGCCGCAGTTTTCACTTTGAAGGGCAAAAATGGTTTCAGACCATGAGATAAGTTTTTGACGGTATGTCTATAACAGAAACCCCGCAAAAGCGGGGTTTCTGTTTGCCGGTAAGGCAAGGCATATGTTTTTTGTTGTTTTCGGGGGGACTTTTCTGCCGGGTTTGGACGGTGTGCCTGGGCTGATAAATTCAATAAAAAAACCGCCCCAAAAGGACGGTTTTAAACTTTGGTAGGGATAGGATTCGAACCTATGTAGGGCGTAGCCCGACGGTTTTACAGACCGTTGCTTTTGACCACTCAGCCACCCTACCGAACAAAACGGGTTAAAAACGCCGCGGGGAGTGCCCGCAGCCGTGGTCTTTATTTCAGACATACATATTATAACAAAAATAAAGTCCCGTGTCATGCGTGTTTTTAGCGGGGCCGATTCCGGCGTTTTGTGCACCACGGGCGCAGAATAAAACGCGGACGCCGCTCTAATTTGAAAGGGTCAAACGGGGGAAGTCCCTGCCTTTGTGCTCTGTCGGCAAACAGTTCGGACACCCGCGCTTGGGGCTTTGGAGCGGAATAAAGATTAAAAGGCGGTCAGGCCCGCTTTAAAATTGATAAAATACCGTTATGCAAAACAGTTACAACACCCCTTTGATGAAGCAGTATTACGATATCAAGAATCAGTACCCGGGGATTATTTTATTTTTCCGTTTGGGCGATTTTTACGAAATGTTTGATGAGCAGGCGCGCGAGGTCAGCGCCATTTTGGGCCTGACGCTGACGCAGCGCCACGGCATTCCCATGTGCGGCATTCCGTTTCACGCCGCCACCTCTTATATAGGCCGTTTGCTCAAAGCGGGCAAAAAAATAGGCATTTGCGAACAAATCAGCACTTCGGCAGACAATAAAAGCAAACTTTTTGAACGCAAAGTGATCCGCGTCATTACGCCCGGCACCGTTATGGAAGATGATATGCTGGACGCCAACCAGTCCAATTTCCTGGTGTGCCTGCGCGCGCAGGGCAAGGGCTGGGGGATAGCCTGTGTGGACGTGTCTACGGGGCAGTTTTGGGTCAGCCAAAATGTGGACGACCCCAACTTTACCAATTTGGCCGCCGCGCTGGCCGCCGTCAATCCGGCGGAAATCGTGGGTGACGCGCAAACCCTGCAGTTACTGCAAAACAAAGTGGTGCTGCCCGCCCGCCTTCCGCTGACGGAAGTGCCCGTTTTTGAAGGGGAGCTGGCCCCGCTGCCCGCCTGGCCCGTGGCGGCCATGTGGCGCGGCAAAGAGCTGGCGCTGTCCTGCGCGTTGCAGGTGCTGGCGTATGTTTCTTCCACGGAGCCAGGAGTAAAAGACACGCTGGTGCCCTCTTATACCGAGCTTTCCGATTCTTTGCAGATAGACGAAAACGCCGTCAGTTCGCTGGAGCTGGTCAAAAGCCAGGAAGGCGGCCGCGCCGGCAGTCTGTGGGCGTTGCTGGACCATACCAAAACTTCTTTCGGCAGCCGCAAATTAAAAGAATGGATTTTGCACCCGTCCCTGTCCGTAGATGAAATCCGCCGCCGGCAGGACTGCGTGGAAGGCCTGATGAAAAACCAGGAAGCGCTGGCTTCCTTGGCGGCCATTTTGCAGAATATTTCCGATGTGGAGCGTATTATGACGCGCGTGGCGGCGGGGAATGCCTCCCCGCGGGATTTGGGAGGGCTTCGGCAGTCGCTGTTAAACGCAGACCCGCTGCGGCGTTGGCTGGAAAAATACGGTTCCTCCGTTGCGCCGCATATCAAAGAACGTTTTGACGCGGTGTATCCGGCCGCGCAGGAAATGTCCAAGCTGCTCTATGAGGCCATAAACGAAGAGCCGCCCCTGCGCATTGCCGACGGAAATATCATCCGCGAAGGCTACAACGCCGAGCTGGACGAACTGCGCTCCCTGCGCAGCGGCAGCGGCAAAGCGCTGGAAGAGCTGTGCCAGCGGGAGCGCGAACGCACCGGCATTCCCAACATGAAGGCCGGATACAATTCCATTTACGGGTATTATTTGGAAGTGACCAAAAGCCACAGCGCCAAAGTGCCGTACAATTATACCCGCAAGCAGACGCTGACCAATGCCGAGCGGTATATTACCGAAGAGCTTAAAGAACTGGAAAACAAAATTTTAAACGCCGAAAGCCGCATTTTGCGCCTGGAAAGCTCCTTGTTTGACGCGGTGCGCAAAACGCTGGCGGGGCAAATTGCCGCGCTGAAAGAATTTGCACAGGCCGCGGCGGAGCTGGACGTGTACCTGTCTTTGGCGCTGGCTGCCATGAAATACGGCTATGTGCGCCCGAACGTCAACGACGGGACGGGCCTGTCTTATAAAGGCGGCCGCCACCCGATAGTGGAATCCTTGCTGCCGGCGGGCTCTTTCGTGCCCAACGATTTGGACATGGACGGCGTGAACACGCAGCTGATGCTTATTACCGGCCCGAATATGGGCGGCAAGAGCGTATATTTAAAGCAAACCGCGCTGATTGTGATCATGGCGCAAATGGGTTCTTTCGTGCCCGCGCAGGAAGCCATCGTGGGCGTGGTGGACAAAATTATGACGCGCATCGGCGCGCATGACGCGCTGCAGCGCGGCAACTCCACCTTTATGGTGGAAATGAACGAAACGGCGCATATTTTGGCCTCGCAGACGTCGCGCAGCCTGATTTTGCTGGACGAAGTGGGCCGCGGCACTTCCACATTTGACGGCATTTCCATCGCCTGGGCTATTGTAGAATATCTGTATAAGCCCAAAGGCGGGGCCAAGGTGCTTTTTGCCACGCATTATTTTGAACTGGTGGATTTGGAAAACAAATATCCCAGCGTTAAAAATTTTCATGTGGAGGCCAAAGAGTATAAAGATTCTTTCGGCCAAAGCAAGCTGGCGTTTTTGTACCGCATTTTGCCCGGCGCGGCGGATCAGTCCTACGGCATACACGTGGCTGAAATAGCGGGCCTGCCCGCGGCGGTGACGGTGCGCGCGCGCAAGGTGCTCAAAGATTTGGAAGCCAAAAAAGGGACCAAAATTTCCGCGCGTGAAAAAGACCCGGTCAAGGATTTGTTTTCCGCTCCTATTGTGCAGGAAATCAAGCTGACCGATCCGGACAAGCTGACCCCCATGGGCGCGCTGCAATTAATTGCGGAGTGGAAAAAACGGGTGGACGATGAATAGAATACACGTTTTGGACGAAAAAACGGCGGGCCAAATCGCCGCGGGCGAAGTCATAGAACGCCCCGCGGGCGTGCTTAAAGAACTGCTGGAAAACGCCATAGACGCCGGCGCGCGCCATATCCGCGTGGATATAGAAGGCGGCGGGCGCGAACTGATACGCATTAATGATGACGGCTGCGGCATGACGCCGGACGATCTGGCCGCCAGCGTGTTGCGTCACGCCACCAGCAAAATTACCCGTTTTGAAGATTTAAACCAGCTGCGCACGTTCGGCTTTCGCGGGGAGGCCCTGTATTCCGTGGCGGCCGTGTCCAAAATGACGCTGACCAGCTGCACCGAAGGCGGCGAAGGCAGCCGGCTGGAGGTGCACGGCGGCAAAGTGCTGGCCCAGAGCCCCGCCCCCGCCATACGCGGTACGACGGTGGAAATACGGGATTTGTTTTATAATGTGCCGGCGCGGCTGAAATTTTTAAAAAGCGCTTCTTATGAGCGCGCCTGCCTGCTGAAAGTGGCGGAAGAAAGCGCGCTGGCCAATTTGGCGGTAGGCTATACCGTGGTCAGTTCCGGCCGCGAAGTATACCGCCTGCCCGCGCAGGAAGGGGACGAAAAAGACGCCGTGCTGGCGCGCGCCAAAGAGATTTTGGGGCCGGAAGCCGGCGGCGCGCTGGTGAGCCGGTTTTTTGAGGAGTCGGGGCTTAAAATTTTTATCACGCCGCCGGATAAACTGGTGGCCACGCGGGATTTGCAGTTTATATTTGTCAACCGCCGCCCCGTAGACAGCAAGACCGTACAGCAGGCCGTGTACAAAGCCTATCAGAATGTGCGCCCCAAAGACCGCCACCCTGCTTTTATCATTTATATGGACTTGGATCCCGCTTCTTTTGACGTAAACATTCACCCGCAGAAGCGCGATATCCGTTTTGCCGATGAGCACGCCATGTTCGGCGCGGTCATGAAAGCCGTGTCCGACACCGTGTTCGGCTCGGCCACGCCCGTGCAAATGCAAGTGTCCGCTCCCGTGCAGGACCAAGCCTCCGTGCACGCGCAGCCGGCTCCGGCGGAAACAGTCATTTCCGCCCCGCTGCCGCAGATAACGCCCGCGCCGGCGGCTTCGGCGGGTTTGTTTGAAACCGTCCCGGGGGAGGCCGTCAGCCTGCCGCGCACCCCGCAAACAGATTTTGCGCCTAAAACCGATTTTTCCGTGCGCGAAACGGAAGAGCCCGTGGAATACCGCGCCGCCTCCGCACCCGCCGGTGCCCCGCAGCCGCAGACCCCCGGATCGGAATCCGCGCCGGAAACGGACGCGCCCGCCTGGTGGCACGGGCCGTATCATTATTTGGGCCAGCTGGAAAAAACCTATTTGGTATTTGAAAACCCCGACGGGCTGATTTTGATTGACCAGCATGCCGCGCAGGAGCGTGTGCTGTTTGAGCATTATTTGGACGCGTTTGAACAGCATAAAGTGGCCGTGCAGGATTTAATTTTCCCCATTCATGTGGACGTTCCCCCCAGCAATGCCGAAAGCCTGATGAGCTGGGCCCCGTGGCTGAAGGAAGCGGGTTTTGATTTGACACGCTTTTCCCCGCGCACGGTGCTGGTCAATACGGTGCCGTCCATGCTGCGTTTTAAAGAGGACGACA
>DWVB01000063.1 GCA_019120455.1 Candidatus Avelusimicrobium excrementipullorum | reverse complement strand
GAGAAGGAAGGTTATGGCAAATAACAAACTTAAATGGATTGCCCTGGTGCTGGGGGTATTGGTCGTATTTTGTGCGGGGGGGTGGTTTTTTACCTCTCTGCCGCGCTGGACAACGGGCGGCGGCGAAGTGGAACAGCTCTACAGCGAAGACGGGGAAGCCTATGGTATTTTTGACAATATTCCGCCCGAAGAACTGGCCGCCGCCGAAGCCGCGGCCATGTACGGCTTAAACCAGCAGATCGTTCTGCCGGAGGATTCCGCGCAGGCGCAGCGGCGGGACGGCTCGGAACTGCCTTCGCAAATCGCTTTGACGGACGTTTCGGAAATAGCCGGCGTGGCTCCCGCGGCGGAAGAAGAGGATGAGGAAGGCAAATCTTCCGATGGTTCCACCGCCGTGCCCATGGAACTTATCAGCGGCAAAGCCACCGTCCTGCCCGGGCAGGATATTTCCGCCCTGCCGGAACAGGAAAGCAAAATTACGATGATTGCCGCGCCCGTTAAGTTTTTTCTGATTAAAAATTCAGACGAATATAAAAAATTCAAAACCCGCGCGCGGGGCAGTTATCCGGCGGTGGATTTCACCAAGCAGATGCTGGTGGTGCTGGAGTCTGACAGCCAGCTGCCCGACAATGTGTTTGAAATCCGCTCCGCGCAGCTGAAAGACGGTAAAGTGCATGTGACATATGCCGTCAGTCTGTTTGACCTGGATAAAAAACTCAACACCCACGCCGTAGCCGCGGTGGGCCGTTCGGACGCGGATGTGGAGCTGGAACAGGTGCTGTAAGAATACGCCCTTTATAAAAAACCCCGCTCTTTTGAGCGGGGTTTTTTAACACGTTTATTTCAGCAAATTGCCCGAAGGTTTAAAACGCACTTTCTTTTTGGCGGGCACCTGCACTTTTTCGCCGGTTTTGGGGTTGCGGCGCGTAACGGGCAGGGCGGTTTTTAAATGAAATGAGCCGAAATTGCTGATGACCACTTTTCCGTCGCGTTTTAAGCCGTGTTTAATGATTTCAAACACTTTGTCCACGGAAATTTTGGCCTGTTTTTTGTCCAGCACGTGGCGGGTGAGATGGCGGATGACGTCGTCCTTGTTCATGTTGCTCTGTCCTTATTTTATTTGTTGCCGCGGTTGACAAAACCCATGGCCTGCAGCAGTACATGCGGCTTTTTGCCCTGGCAGACGATTTGCCAAATGGCGTCAATAATCGGCGTGTTTAAATTGTTTTTGCGCGCAATATCGTAGACGCTTTGTACGGAATTGACGCCTTCGGCAATGGTGCCCACTTCTTTTTTGGCTTCTTCCAGCGTCAGGCCGGAGCCGAGTTTTTCTCCCAGGCGGCGGTTGCGCGAAATGGCGGACATACAGGTCAGTATTGCGTCACCGAAGCCCGCCAGGCTGTACACTGTGTTCGGCTGGCCGCCCTGGCTGACCAGCACGCAGTCCATTTCCTGCAAAGCCTGGGTGATGAGGGCGGCTTTGGAGTTGGCTCCGTCGCCAATGCCGTCAATCACGCCCGCGCCGATAGCCAGCACGTTTTTAATGGCGCCGCCGTATTCCACGCCGCGCCGGTCCGAAGCCGGCACCACGATAATCGGGTCTCCGTCAAAGACGGGGCGTATTTCGTCCACCAAAGCGGGGTCTTTTCCGGCCAGCATAATTTTGGTCGGCACGTCCTGCGCCACTTCCAGCGCAAAGCTCGGCCCGCTGAAGGCCAGCGCCTTGTCTTTAAGCTGCGGCAGTTCTTCTTCAATGATTTCGCAAATGGTTTTGAAAGTTTTGTCCTCTATGCCTTTGGACGCGCTGACTACGGGCAGCACCTTGCCGTTTAAAAGCGGCTTTAACTGTTCGCGGCAGAAGGAGCGTATGGCTTTGGAAGAAATGACAAACACCAACATATCCGCGTCCTGTACGGCTTCTTTTACCTCGCCGGTCAGCTTGATGTTGTCATGGATTTTAAAATTGGGGATATTGGGGTGGCGGCCCATGGTCTGCAAGGCGTGCAGCAGCTGTTCGTTGTACTCCCACAGGCGCACATCGTAGCCGCGTTTGGCCAAATGCTGGGCTATCACGCTGCCCCAAATGCCCGCGCCGAAAACGGTAATATTATTTATTTTCATGTTTTCTTTTTTTGGCGCCGTCTTCAAAGGCCAGTTCTTTCTTGGCCAGCAGGCGCTTAATATTGGGAATATGTTTGTAAATGACCAGCAGGGCGATGGCCAGGGCCATAATGTCTACGGCTAACGGGTGACTGCCAATGAAAAAGCTGGCCACGGGCAACACCACACAGGCCACAATGGAGCCGATGGAAATGCGCCCCCACAAAGCCACGCATACGACAAACGCCGCAAACGCCAGCCCCGTCGGTATGGGCAGCAGGGCGGCAAACACGCCGGCGGAGGTGGCCACGCCTTTGCCGCCGCGGAATTTGAGGTAAATGGTCCACATATGGCCCAGAATGGCAATCGTGCCGCACAGAATGGCCGGCCAATAGCTGTCAGGGAAAATATGCAGGGCCAGACAGGTGGGGATGAACCCTTTCAGCCCGTCAATTAAAAAAGTGGTTACGCCGGCCCATTTGCCCACCGTGCGGTACACATTGGCCGCACCCGGATTGCCCGAGCCGTGCTGCCGAATGTCTATGCCCATGGCTTTGCGGGCAATCAGGTAACCGGTGGGAACGGCCCCGAGTAAATAGCTAAATAAAACCAGCAGGAGTACTTTGATAGTCATATATTTATTATATAAAGTTTGGTACGCCGCGCAACGGACAAATGGATTTTGGGTGGTAAGAACAGGCAATTTTATATATACTTAAAAAAAGTGCGTTTTGCATGCGGAGTATTATGAAAAAAATCCTTTTTCTGTATTTTTTGTTATTCTTTTCTGTCGGGGCCCGTGCGGCCCAGGACGAGCCGGTGTTTTTTGCGGAAGATTTTTTAAACCAGAGCGTCATTACCGTGCAGAATGACCGCAGCGGCCAGCAGTGCCACGCGGTGCGTATTTTGCCCAAATGGTATTTGACCGCCGCGCATTGCGTGCGTCCGTATTGCGATAAAGCGTGTACGGTTACCTTTCATTTGCTTCAGGGCCCTTTGCAGGCCATGGCGGACGTGCCGCATGCGTCGGCCGACCCCAAGGTATTTACTCCGCGCCAATATCATTTAGACGATGCCAAAAACGTGCGTTATGACGTGGCGCTTATTCGCTTTGATCCCCGGCCGGAAGAATATTTTTTCTATGACGCCCGCTCCAAGCTGGCCCTGGAAGAAAAAGATTTTCTTAAAACCCTTAATAAATCCGAATATGCCGAGCAGCGGGCCCAGTGGCAGGCGCTGGCGTCTGCCCGCCCCAAACTGTTGGTGGTACCGGATGAAAGTGCCCGTCACGTCCGCCAGCCGCTGGCCGTGCCGGACCTGCGCAGCGGCAGTATCTTTTTCCGTGACAGCCAAACCGCGGACTTTTATTATTTCCCGCAGCTGCATCACTACATGGGCGGCAATTTCGGCGTGGAAAAGGGCATGAGCGGCGGCGGCGTGGTACTGCCGGGGGGTCATGTTATCGGGGTGGTGTCTGCCAACTTAAACAGTCAGGGCCGCATTATGGTGTATAACGAAAAAGATGAAGCGGTGGGATACATGCCGTATTCGTCAGACTACTTTTTGTTTACGCCCATCAGCCGCCAGAACGCCACGTTTATCCGCGGAACGATTGCTTCTTTTCACGAGCCCGGCCGCAGCGCCAACTTGGCCAATATTTCCCCGCGCGAAGCGGAACGCTCCGACGTAACGCTGCAAACCGCCTTTGGCGGCGCACTGACCGTGCGGGACATTACGGGCGCAAACCAGCAATAAGTTTTTTCTCCAGGTCCTGCCGGTTCCCTTCCGTACTCATCAGACGCAGTTCCAGTCCGCCGTCCGGCAGGGCGGTGCGTTGCAGGACCAGACAGCGCGTATAAATCTGCCCCAGCAGTTTGGTTTGGTCCGCGCGCAAAGACAGCGTATATACCTTCCATTTTTTTTGCAGGGCCTTTTCCACGGCGGCCAACAGCGGCGTCAGGCCTTGCTTGTTTTGCGCGCTGATAAATACGGCCTGGGGATATTGTTCCTTCAGCGCGCGCAGCCGCGGCGCGGGAAGCAGGTCCGTTTTATTCATCACGTCTATGACGGGCAGGCGCGGAATGTGCAAATCCGTTAAAATTTGGCGTACGGTGCGGCTTTGGCTTTCCCGCAGGGGGGAGGAAGCGTCATGTATATGCAAAAGCACGTCGGCAAAGGCGGTTTCTTCCAGCGTGGCGCGAAAGGCCGACACCAGCGCGTGCGGCAGTTTTTGAATAAATCCCACCGTATCGGTAAACAGCATTTGCCCGCCGCCGCGCATGGGCACGCGGCGCGTGGTGGGGTCTAATGTGGCAAAGAGTTTGTCATCGGCGTATACGGTGTTGGTGTTTGCCAATGCGTTTAAAAGCGTGCTTTTTCCGGCGTTGGTGTACCCGATAAGCGCTATTTGCGGCAGGGGCACGCTGGAGCGTAGTCGGCGGCGCAGGGCGCGTTCGCGCTTGACCTGGTCAATTTCTTTTTCCAGGCGGGTGATGCGCGCGCGCAGGCGGCGGCGGTCATATTCCAGCTTGCGTTCCCCGGGGCCGCGCATGCCGATGCCGCCTTTTTGCTGCATCATGGCCGCGCCGCGCCCGCTTAAGCGCGGCAGCAAATAATTCAGCTGCGCCAGCTCTACCTGCAGTTTGCCCTCCTGGGTGCGTGCGCGCGAAGCGAAAATGTCCAGTATCAGCCGCGTGCGGTCCAGCACTTTGGCGGGCAGGATTTCTTCTAAATTTTTTTGTTGGGCGGGGGTAATTTCATCGTCAAAAATCACCGCGTCGGCGCGGCAGGCTTCGCAGGCGGAGGCAATCTCCCGCAGTTTGCCCGAGCCTATCAGCGTGGCCGGATTGTAGGCTTCCAGGCGTACGGAATAAACGGCGGCGGTTTGCGCGCCGGCGGTTTCGGCCAGGCGTTTAAGTTCTTCCAAAGAGTGAGGATCCGGCGTTTGCGTTTTCAGCGTCGCGCCGACCAGGATAACGGTTTCAGGCATAAGAGGTATATTTTTCAATAATCTGTTGGGACAAATCTTCCGCAGAAAACTCTTTCTCGGAGTGGAGTTCCAGCCGCAGGGCGTTTTTATAACGGTTGAACCAGGTGCGCTGGCGTTTGGCGTATTGGCGCGTAAGCGTAAAAATTTTGTCAAAAGTTTCTTCCCTGCTTTTTTCCCCGTTTATCCATTGTAAAATCTGCGGGTAGCCCAGGCTTTTGAGGGCGGGGCAGTCTGCCGCCGCGCCGGCGGCCAGCAGAGCGCGGGTTTCGGCGGCCATGGGGGCCAGCATGCCGCGCGTGCGCCGCTCAATGCGTGCGTTTAAAAGTTCTTTGTCCCAGTTTAGATAGACAAAAAAGGCTTTTTCCTCGGGGAACTGCCCAAAAAACGCGCCGCTTTTCAGCTCCGAAGCCGGTTTGCCGGCCAGCAGCGTGATTTCCAGGGCGCGCATGACGCGCTGAATATTTCCCGCCGGAATTTGGGCGGCGGAAACGGGGTCTTGTTCCGCCAGACGCGCGTGCAGGGCCGCCTTGCCGCGGGCGGCGGCAAAGGCCGTCAGTTCGGCCCGCAGAGCCGGATCAGAAGGCGGCAGCGGGTCCATACCGACAAAAAAAGCGTGCAGGTACATGCCCGTCCCGCCGGCAAAAATAAAAGGCGTGTGCGTCTTTTCCCGCGTCAGCACCGCCGCCTGCGCACAAAAAGCCGCCGCATCAAATGTTTTGTCCGGCGGCAGAAAATCCACCAAATGATACGGTATGCCCTGCACTCGGTATGTACCTTTTTCCCATACGCCTTCGGGCTTGGCGGTTCCGTGTGTCAGTCCGCGGTAAATTTGGCGCGAATCGGCAGAGATAATCTGCGCGTCCAGTTTCCGGGCCAGCGCCAGGGCCAGTTCCGTTTTTCCGCTGGCGGTGGGACCGGCCAGAACAATATGTTTCATGTGTATATTGTAGTAAATTGGGAAAGGGGAAAAAGAACGGAGAAAATAAATCCGCCCCGTACGGGGCGGAAAATCAGTTGGAACGTTTGGTTTTATTTTTACTGCGGGGATTTAGAGCCTTGCTAATTTTGCGTTTACTTTGCAAATAACACTCCCGCCGCTTTGCCAAACAGAAAAGCCGGAAACATTTTTCTTTGGCCTCCAAAAAATTTTCGCGTGCGCGGCAAATGGCGGCGTATAAATCTTCCAGTTCGGCCTGGGTAATTTCCGGCGGGGGAGTGGACATAAGCAACCTCACGCAAGCGGGCGCAAAAAAAGCGACGCCCGTAATTTGAGGATCGCATTCCCAAAACAGGCATCGCCTGCCGCCCCGCAAGGGAACGGCAAAACGATACCGTTTTTTGGCTGCGATCGGCCGGACTGCTCCGGCCAAACCCCGTAGCGGAGTACCAAAAAATCGGTAAAAACGGCTTTCTTATACATATTTTATCATTTCCGTATTTAGCAAATCCTAACCCATTTACAGGAGGTATATATATATAATTTTTTATTATACCTTGGCAAAGCGGGCAAAAAAAGGCCCGCCTGAAGGCGGGCCGTAAGAGGGACTGTATTGTTTAATCGTCAAACAAGGTTTCGTCTTTTTGTATTTTGTTGCAAATGCGGTGAGCTTTGCAGTCGGCCGTGCAGACTTCGGGCAGGCGCAGCAGAATGCGCGTGTCGCAGTCGTTGAAATCATCGGCCATGGCGCTGATCAGCGCGGCATACTCCGGTTTCATGTTGATAAATTCAATGCCTACGGTATATACGTTTTCTTTTTGTTTCACCCAGGCCATACGCGCGGCAATTTCCATTTTTTCCATGCCCGGCAGCTGCAGGCTGATGGAAAAATGTTCCGCCATCGGCGCGCCCAAAAAGCTGATCATCCGCATGCCGGAAGCGGAAAGATCGGCCAAAATGGCCACCAGGGAGGTTTCTTTTCCGTCCTGGGTTTTGTAAAACAGATTGACCGGTTCAATCAAATTGCTGATGACCGGCATGCGGCGGTGTTTGCGTTTTTCCGAAAAATTCTTTTTATTCATAATCAGTCCCTCGTCATAAGTAAGGTATCTTCGGCGCTGGCAATCCGGCTGCGCACCACTGTACCTATTGTATAACTTTTTTGCGTTTGTGCCCAAAAATTATCTGACGTGCGGCCCTTGTTCGGGCTTTCCATGAGCACTTCTTTTTCTTTGCCCACCTGCGCCGCATAGGCGGCTTCGGCCAGGCCTTTTACTTTATTTAACAAAATATCCAACCGTTCTTCCAGTATTTTTTCGGGAAGAAGTTTCATTTGCGCCGCCGGCGTGCCCTGGCGGGGGGAGTATTTGAAACAGTATGCGGCTGAAAATCCGGCCCGCTGCACCAGCGACAGCGTTTCTTCAAAATCCGCTTCCGTTTCCGTTGGAAAACCGACAATCAGGTCCGTGCTGAGCGCAAAACCGCGTTCTTTTAGGGCGTCTATTTTTTCCAGCAGCGTTTCCCGCGTGTAGCCGCGTTTCATTTCACGCAGGACTTTGGTGGAGCCGCTTTGCACGGGCAGGTGTATGTGGCGCGCAATTTTGGGATTATTTTCCACCGCGGCCAGAAACTGCGGCGTGATAAACGCCGGATGCGGGCTGACAAAACGCACGCGCTGTACGCCGGGCAGGGCGGATACTTCATTTAATAAATCGGCAAAGGTCTTTCCGTCTTCTTTCCAGGCGTTGACGGTTTGCCCCAGCAGCATAATTTCCGGGCAGCCCGAGCGGGCTTTTTGAGCGGCCTGGGCCAGTATGTCCGCCGAAGGCAGACAGTGTACGGGCCCGCGTACGGAAGGGACAATGCAGTATGTACAGGCAAAATCACAGCCGCGCATAATGGTTACATAGCCTGTTATTCCGTGGGGCTGCGCTTCGCCTCCTTGCGCCGCGCTGAACAGGCCGCTGTTGTCCAGCAAAGAGGCGAAATGATCTATTTCGCGCGCGCCGGACACCAGATCCAGGTACGGAAAGGTTTTTTTCAGTTTTTCACCCAAACGCTGCGCCGCGCAGCCGGCGAAAATAATATGCCGGCCTTCTTTTTCCCGTTTCCACTGCCGCAGGCGCCCCAGAAAGGACAAAGCGCGGTGTTCGGCGTGGTCGCGCACGGTGCAGGTGTTGACCAGGGCCAGGTCCGCCTCGTCCAGGTTATCCGTCAGGGCATACCCGCGCAACAGCAAGTGCGCGGCCATTTCTTCGGAGTCGGCCAAATTCATCTGGCAGCCGTATGTTTGAATGAAAAGTTTTTTCATAAATACATAAAAAAGGCGGCGTGATACGCGCCGCCTTTATCCTGCGAAAGTTAGAACTGTTCGCTGAGTTTTTTAATCGCTTCCGCCACCGGCTGCCGCAGGTGCAGTTTTACCACGCGGCGGCCTTTGTTTTCCAGCGCCTGGAAATCACCCAGCGCCTGGGCGTTGCACAGCTGCCCGAAGGTGTAGTGCTGGCCCGGGATCTGAATGTCTTTGGCGGGTTCGGCCGACAGAATGAGGAATACCCCGTTGTTGCCGTCGCCTTTATGCAGCTGGCCGCTGGAGTGCAGGTAGCGCGGACCGTAACCAAACAGTACGGCGCGTTTGGTGCGGCACAGAATTTTGTCGCGCAGTCCTTCCAACGCTTCGTCAATTTCTTTGGACGGCCACAGATAGGGCAAAATAGCCACATAATCATTGCTTTCCAGCAGGGAATAAAAATCCTGCGGCAGAGTGTCCAGTTTTACCTCGTTCTGCAGGTCTTTGCTGACCAGCAGCGGGGCCGAAACTTCGGCGGGAATGTCGCCCGCTTCCAGTTTGGCCAGCACGTTTTTGGTCAGGGTTTTGGCTTCCTGCACATTGGGCTGGTCAAACGGGTCAATGGCTAAAATGGCGCCTGCGGCCGCGGTGGCAATTTCCCACAGCAGATACATTTCACCCAGCTGGTAATTGTCGTCCATGGTCAGCTTCATCACGGGGAAACCGCGCTCGGCCAGGTCATCGGCGATTTCTTCCACGCGTTTGTTGTCGTCGGTATCCGTGGCAATGTATACGAAGAAGCGGTCCTCGCGGTAATCAAAATTGCGGTGCAGGGTTTCGCCCACGACGGGCACGACGCCTTTGCCTTCTTTGCCGGTGCTTTCGGCCACCAGCTGTTCGGCCCACAGACCGAAGGCGGCAATTTCCTGCGGCGTTAAAATGGTCAGTTTGTCCTTGGTATGGTTGGCGTAGCACGCGCCCATATATGCGCCGAGCTGTACGGCGGCATTGTCTTTTACGGGGGAGTCCGGCCCGAAGGAAGCGGCGGCTGCTTTGGCGCCGTTTAAGATTTTCACCACGTCCACGCCCATAATGGCCGCCGGCACAATGCCGAAGAAGGACAGTGCGGAAAAGCGGCCGCCGATGTCGGAGGGGTTGGTGAACACATGGCGGAATTTGTGTTTTTTAGCCAGGGTTTGCAGGCCGGTTCCTTCGTCGGTAATGGCGATGAAATTCTGCCCCGGGTTTTTTACGCCGGCCTGTTTGACTTCTTCATAAAAATACGCAAACTGGGAGGAAGGCTCCACCGTGCCGCCGGACTTGCTGGCGAAAATAAACAGCGTTTCGGCGGGGTTGATTTTGCCGCGCACGGAGCCGACCCAATCCGGATTGGTGGTGTCCAGCACGAACAGTTCCGGCCGGCCGGCCTGTTTGCCGAACAGCGAGCGGAACACTTCCGGCGCCAGGCTGCTGCCGCCCATGCCCATAACGACGCAGTATTTAAATTCTTTTTTGGCTTCTTCGGCCACTTTAAGCACTTCGTCAATGTGTTCCAGCGTCCAGTTGTACACCGTCTGCCAGCCCAGGAAATTTTTAATCAGTTCCTGGTGTTGCGGCTCTTGCTTCCACAGGGTGGGATCTTTGGCCCAGAATTTAGTTTTAAAGTCCAGGTTTTCCAACTTGATGATGCCTTCGCGGATAATCCCTTCCGCCATGGGGTTTACTTTCGTTTTCATATCAATCCTTACTTCCTTTTTGCGAGTTTACCAATTTGTTTTTGGGTTACGGCAACTGTTTTTCCAGTTCCAGCACCTTGTCCACGCGTTTTTTGTAATTGCCTTCGTTAAAATAACGGGCATTTAAAAAACGCTCCACCAGTTCTTCGGCGGTGTGTTTGCCGATGACCAGCGCGCCCAGACACAGCGCGTTCATATTGTCATGTTCCACACCCTGGTGGGCCGAATAAGCGTCGTGGCAGACGCAGGCATACACACCGCGTATTTTATTGGCCGCTATGCACATGCCTATACCGCTGCCGCAAATCAGTACCGCGCGGTCAGCCTTGCCCTGGGTAAGCAGGGCGCCGGCTTTGGCGGCGTAATCGGGGAAGTCCACGCGTTGCGCGCCGTCACAGCCGCAGTCCAGCGCTTCGTGCCCCAGTTCTTTAATTTTGTTCAGCACCGTTTCTTTGAGTGCAAAGCCCGCATGGTCGCAGGCGACGGCTACTTTCATATATGCTCCTAAAAAGCCTGGTCCACCAGGTCGCAGACGCTGTGCCCGATGAAAATATGGCATTCCTGCACGCGCGGCGTATTGGGCCATTTTACCACAATGGGCAAATCCACCACGTCTTTAATGGTGCCGCCGTCCTTGCCCAGCAGGGCTGCGGTGTAGCAGCCGCGTTCTTTGGCCAGTTCCAGCGCCAGCTGTACGTTTTTGCTGTTGCCGGAGGTGGAAATGCCGATGACCACGTCCCCTTTGCGCGCAAAACCGTCAATCTGGCGGGAGAACACCACGTCATAGCCGTAATCATTGCCCACGGCGGTGACGGTGGAAGTGTTGGTATTTAAAGCCAAAGCGGGGAAAGATTTGCGTTCTTTTTTAAACCGGCCCACAAATTCGGCCGCGATGTGCTGGGCGTCGCCGGCGCTGCCGCCGTTGCCCATTAAAATGACCTGGTTTCCGTTTTTAAACGCTTTAATAATTTGGTCCGCCAGCTGCTGCACCTGGGAGCCCAGGTTTTCTTTTACATAGGTGACGGCGGCTATCAGTTCGTCGGCTTCTTTTTCAATAAACATAATCTCTCCGTTTAAATTTTTTCCAGGGCCTGCGCCTGTATCCAGCCCTGCAGCCCTTCAGATTTAACCACCACATCATACCAGTCATCTTTGCTGTCCTGCAACAGCAGCAAATGACCCTGTGCCACACTGGCGCTGGCGGGAAAGTTGCTTCCGGGGCCGCTGCGCAGCTCCGCCACGGGGGCGGCCACCACGGCCAACGGCGCTTTTTCTATTTTACTGCGCCAGGCATACCATACACCCAGCACGGCCAGCACCGCCAGCGCGGCCACGGCCGTACGGCCCAAACGGCGTTTAACCAGCCATACTGAGCCGAATGTACAAAACAGCCACAGCGCCGCAAACAAAAGCCCCTTTAATTCGTCGGCACGCAGCCAGAAAAAAGCCTTGTGCAGCACTTCGGGCATACCGGCCGGCACGAAACGCTCCCCGCTGTTTTTCAGCGTCAAAGACAGGTTGTGGCGTATGTCGCCGTCGCGCGGGTCCAGGCGGAAGGCCCGATAATAGTTGGCCGCGGCCAGGCCCGTGCTGCCCATTTTAAAATAGCAGTTTCCTATATTGTAGTAAAGATGTGGGTCATTTGGATAGGCGGCCAGCAGCTGTTCGTATTCGCTCAGCGCGGCGGCGAACTTCCCCTCGCGGTACAGCGTTTCGGCGTTTTGTATGTCCGCCGCACAGACGCCGCCAGCGGTGCAAATTGCCAGCCCCAACGCCAAAAGCAGTTTTTTCATGCGCGGCCTCCTTTGTCCATATCTTTCATCAGTTCCGCAGTCTGCCGCGCCAGTTCTTCCGTGCCCTGCCCCTGCAAATCCACGGGGGCAAAACGCGCCGCGTCCAACCGCTGCCACAGGGTTTCAAAACGTTTAATGAGATCGGCGGGACAGCCGCGCTTTTTCAGTGCGGCCGAAATGTCGCGCAGCGGCAGGCTGGCCGTATGCACTCCGTAGCGTACGTGAATATAAGCGGACAGAGCATCCGCCACCGCTTCTTCTGTCCAGGCGTTTTTCAGCTGCGCCCGCGCGCGGGCCAGGGTCCGTCTGCCTGCCAGCGTCTGCTTGTCCAGCAGGGCAAAGACTCCGGCGGCCAGCAGCAGGGCCGCAAACAGATAACTGACTATATTCAGATTGGCCAGTTTAGCCAGGAAAGTTACGTCGTCCCTGGCCAAATCGGATTTTAAATAGCGTATATCTTGGCCCAATTGGCGGAAGCCGCTGCCCAAATCCGTCTGCGCGCCGAAATCAAACCCCGTATCGGCTTTGGTGGAGGGGGTAACTTTGATTTCCAGCGGTTTGGTCCGAATAGTGCGGTAGGCTTTGGCGGCAGGATCAAAGTAAGACCAGGACAGCGCGGGAACAGTATACGTGCCGGAAGAAACGGGCACGATGACGGTTTTAAAAATCTTATAGCTTTTCAGTTCTCCGTTGTTCGGCACGGTGCCTGCGCTGGAGGCCACGTCATAGACCTTAAAGCCGGGCAGAGAAGGCAGTTTTAAATCGGACGTGGGTTTTAAATTGCCCGGGCCGTTGACGTTTACGGTCAGGTTGACGGCTTCGCCGGCTTCCACTTCGTCACGGTCCAGCGAAGCGGAAATGCTGTAGCCCGAGCCGACCGCCCCGTAAAAACTTTTCGGTCTGCCGTTGGCCGGCGTGGAACGCACGTTCAGGGTAACTGTATTGGACTTAACCGTCTGCGCCTCCTGGGACACGGCGGCAAACATTCGGTCAAATACGGAGAGGCGCACGCTGCCCGCCGGAACATATTTAACGGAGGCCGCCCCTGCCTGGGCCTGCCCCGCCGTCACACCGGACACGGCGTAACGCCGCTCAATATAGCCGTAAGTCTTTCCGTCAATAGTCTGGCGCCCTTCGGACGTGGAAACCGATTCCATAAACAGGTTGGAAATGGTCGGGTCGGTATAAGGGGCGTTGTCCACAAACGGGCGGGAGTAATAAAAGCGCACGCCCAGCGTGACCGTCTGGTTGACATACGGGTTTTTATTGCTGACGGCGGCCACCATAAAATAGTCTTTGTCGCCGTTGCGCGCGGCCAGATTGTACAAGTCCCGCTCCAAAGGAGGCATATCGGCCGGAGCCTGTGCGGGGGCGGCCTTGCGCGGTGCGGAGGCCGCGGCGGAAGTGCCGGAAGCAGTTTTGGCGGACGAAGTTGTCTGCGGAGCCGAACCCGCGCGGTATACCGTTACGGTAATGGGGTCCGTTTTATAGGTTTTATTGCCGTATTCCAGGGTAATGGGGCCGATGACGGCTTTGCCGGGGAAACGGGGCAGCATAATATATTCAAAGGTGCTGACGGCATGAAAATTATTGATTTGTTTGGCCGTGGAGCGGGCATATACGTTAAAAGCCGGCAGGCTGGGCAGCTGGGGCATAAAGTCGCCGGCCGCACCGTCCACCGTGACGGTCAGCGTCAGTTCGTCTTCCGTGGTCAGGCTGGTTTTGTTGACCGAAGCGGTCATGGTAATGCCGTTTAAGTCCAGCGCGCCGTGGGCCGCCAGCGGGAAAAGCAGACACAAGAGCAGAAAAACACGTTTGAGCATATTACCAATCCTTCTCCACCGTCTGGTCCGGCTGCCGGTTGGAAGAGGCGGAACGGCGGTATTCGTTTTCTTTGGCCATGGACATCACGCGGTCGGCCGCGCTTTTGTCCAGCCGGTTTTGTTCCTCGTCATTTTCCTGCTGCTCCTCCTGCGGCGCCTGGCCTTTGTTGTCCTGGTTTTGCTGGTTCTGATTGTCGGAGCTTTGGTTTTGGTTATTATTATTGTTTTGGTTGTTGTTTTGCTGCTGCTCCTGCTGCATGGCCAGCTGTAAATTGTGTATGGCTTCTTTGTCCTTTGGATTTTTCAGCACGGCGGCTTTGTAGCTTTCTATGGCTTTTTGGCGGTCTCCGGCGCGGTAATAGGCGTTGCCCAGGTTAAAAAGCGCGCTCTGGCCTAAATTTCCCTGTGCCTGGGCGGCCTGTTTGTAGGTTTCTTCCGCCAGGGTATAGTCGTTTAAACGATAATAGGCGTTGCCGGCGTTAAACAGGGCTTGCTGGTTATTCGGGTCTTCTTTTAAAATTTCCTGGTAGCTGTTTAAAGCGGAGCCGTATTTTTGATCATTGTAAAATTTGCCGCCCTGGCGCAGCTGGCCGCGCACGCCGGCCTGTGCCGCCGCGGCCAAAAACAGAAAAGCCAGGAATACGCCGAAGTGTTTCATTTCTTTATTCTACCTTTTTTCGTCCGTTTCCGCCCGTACGGAGCGCGCCTTAAAAGGCAAAGCCAGCCACAGGCCCAGACACAGCACCGCCAGCAGCAGCGGGATTTGGTAGCGGTTTTTGTAGCGTGCCCGCGAGGAAGCGGCGGAGCGGCTGCGGTCCAAATCGCGGACGCTTTCCTCCACTTTGGCGGCCACCTGCGCCGGCGTGGTATATTTGATATATACGCCCTGTGTGGCCTGCGCCAGCGCGGCCAGGCTTTGTTCGTCCAGTTTGGTGACGACGGTTTTGCCGTCTTTGTCTTTTTTATATTCCAGCACTTTACCCGATACGTCCGTGCGCTGCGGTATCAGCTCTCCGTCCGGCGTGCCGATGCCGATGGCAATCACGCGTATGCCTTCTTTTTGTGCGGCGGTTTGGGCTTCTTTAAGCTGACCCGGCTCATGGTCTTCGCCGTCAGTCAAAATAATCAGGGCTTTTTTGCCCGGATATTTGGCCAGCATGTGCGCGGCCAGCTTGACCGGCGCGGCCAAAGACGTGCCCGCCACGGGCAGCATGTCCGGCTGCAGAGAAGAAATAAAATATTTCAGCGCGTCTTCATCGGTGGTAATGGGGCACTGTATATACGCCTGCGACGTAAACGCAATCAGGCCGATGCGTTCGTCTTTTAAATTGCTCACCAGCATGCGCAGCATATTTTTGGCGCTGTCCAAACGGTCGGGGTGCACGTCCCGCGCGCGCATGGAAGCCGATACGTCCACCGCAATAACCGTTTGCGCAAATTCTCCTTCGGCTTTGACGATTTCCAGCCCCCACTGCGGCTTGGCCAGTGCGGCAAAGAGGAAAAAGAGCCCGCACACCAGCAAGACGGTTTTCAGCGTTTTAAACCGGTCCCCGCCGCCGCTTAAACGTGCGTAGGCCGCCGGCCCGAACAGGGCATGCACGATGCGTCCTTTGATTTTGCCTCCCGCCCAGTACACCGCCCACAGCGCC
>DWVB01000062.1 GCA_019120455.1 Candidatus Avelusimicrobium excrementipullorum | reverse complement strand
CTGGAAAATTTTATTTTTTACTTGTCTGTGCGGGAAAAAGCCCCCGTAACGGCACGGCGCGGGTGTTTGCATTGTGCAGACGGGACGCCGGCCCTGCGGGAATTGCTGGCGGTATATAACCGCTTTTTTGGAAAACAAAATCAAAGATTTTTGCAGGCAGAGCTAAACCGGAATAAAGCGGAAAATTTGGATTTTTTCCGCTGTTATGAGCGCGAACAAAGAGCCCATCCTCTTTTCCCCAGTTTCCAAATCGTGCCGAAGCGGCATTGGGCCGCTTGTATATATTCAATAAGTAAGAATTATTGGCGGGTCATTTTCCAAAGCAGGCGGGTGAAAGACGTGCCCTGATGTATACGGAAAACATGCAGCGCAACAGTAAAATCCGTTGGTAAAAGATTATTGCCGTTTTCATTTCCGATTAGCAGTGCAAAGTCCTGCCGTGCCTGCCGCAATACGGCCGGCCGGCGCGGATTTGTCTGCGGGAAATAAACGGCGCGGACATGGAGTTTATGCAAATGTTCCATTCTGGTTTTATTTTCCGTCAGCTGCCAGCAGGCGCGTGTATCGTCTTCCTGGGCAAGCGGAAGGCCGTCTACCGTGGAAGAAATAAATTCCACTCGTCCGCCGGCCTGCAAATGTTTGATGTCTGCCGCCGTAAGCAGACTCTGCCAGGGGCCTTCGTCCGGCTTTTGCCAGGAGTCATACTGGCCTGTCAGTCCGGCATGCAATACGGTGCCGGTGCGCAGATTATATTTTTCCAGCAGCGGAAAGACCAGGCGGGTAAAACTTTGGTAGCCGCCCGTAAACACCAGACAGACGGGTTTGGCGGGCAGTTTGCCGGAAAGGATATCGGCCGGCAATACGGAAGTAAAGCCTTTGCGTTGTAAGGCGGAGAACAATTTTTCCAGTTTCTTTTCGCAAAGCCAGTCCCGTTTGTGTTTGTCCGCCGCCGGAGCGGTGCCCGTTTTGCCTATGAGCAGTACGGGCAAAACAGGTTTGCGCGGGCGCATGAGCGGCGCGGTATATAATACAAACAGCAGGACGGCAAACAGAAGAAAATATATCCACATAAAGGCTAAAATTTACTTTTTCCGCGGGTGATTTGTATATAAAAATCCGTCAGCGTTTCCCCGCCGCGCGGAAAAGCGCGCAACAGGGTCTTTTTGCCTTTCCAGGGCCAGGGGTTTATGCCCGGTTTGGTGCTGAAATCAAATAAATATCCGGCCTGAAACACCAGCGGCCGCACGCGTTTGTCAAACCCGCCGGAGCCGAACGGATAACAAAATGCCTCACACGCCACGCCCAGTTTTTCTTCCAGGACCGCTTTGCTTTGCCTCAGCTGGCGCAAAATGTCTTCCTGCGGCAGGCGGCGCAGGCGTGCGTGGTCCAAGGTGTGGGAGCCGAACTGCACCAGGCCGCTTTCCTGCATTTGGCGCACCTGCTGCCAGGTCATATACCCAGGCTCTTTGCCGATGAAATCCGTAACCAAAAAGATCAGCGCTTTGACCTTTCTTTTTTGCAGGACGGGAAATAAATTTTGGAAATTATCTGCATATCCGTCGTCAAACGTCAGCAAAACGGGTTTGGCGGGCAGGGGTTTGCCGGTTTGAAACGCGGCTTTCAGCTCGTCCAGTCCGATGGGGGTAAAACCGTGTTTTTGCAGCATGTCCAGCTGCGCTTGAAAATGCTGCGGGGAAATGGTAAAAGGATATTGCGCATCATCGGGAGCGGTATGCCCGATGTGATGATACATCAGCACCGTCAGGCCCTTTTTGGGCAGACGCCAAAACTGCCAGCGGTAAGCGGCAGCCAACAGCGCCGCCAGCGGAAAAAGCCAGAGCCACGTCATTGTTTATCCTGTTGCTGCAAAGCCCAGAGCTTGGTGTATTTGACGAAAACGTAAAAGGCGGAAAAAGACGCCCATAGAAAACCGCGCATACCGTCTAAAAAGCCCAGTTTGAGCAAATAACGTTTGAAAAACTCAAAAGGAATGGTAAGCAGTACGGAAAAAAGACGAAAACGGCGGCCGTTTTTGTACATTTGACGGGCGGCCAGGGAAGTATATTTGTTAAATTTCGTAAAGTAGGTTTCTATGCTGTCGTATGAATAGTGTTGAATGTGCCCCTTTAAACACCCCACGGAGCCGCTTACTTTTAAGCCTTCATGCACCAGTCCGCCTTCGTATTCCGCTTTGTCGGTGCGGACCAGACGCAGGTGCTGCTCCTTGTTCAGGCCGCTGTATTTCATGCGTTTGCCCAAAAAATAATTGGAAAAAGCTATCATAAAGCCTGCGTGCTGTGTATTTTGGACGGTGCGGCGGATTTCCTCGCACAGCTGCGGGGTTAGCTTTTCATCGGCGTCCAGATTTAACGCCCAGGCAGTGCCGACTTTGCGTAAAGCGAAATTTTTTTGGTTGGCAAACCCGTCAAACGCGCGCTGATATGTCTTTGCGCCGAGGCTTTGGGCAATCTGCACGGTTTTATCTTCGGAAAAGCCGTCCACCACAATAACTTCGCTGACTAGTTCCCTGGCGCTTAATATGCACTGGGCGATTTTGGCTTCTTCGTTTTTAGTAATGATAAACAGGCTGATCTGCTGGGACATATTTTGCTCCGTTTTATCTATTTTATCATATCCAAAGAACGGAGCGGACGGGCCGGGAGGAAAAAACGGGTTATTTGTTTTGCTGCTGCAAGGCCCACAGTTTCATGTACTTGACCAGTACGGAATAGGCGGAAAAAGTCGCCCACAGAAAGCCGCGCATACCGTCCAGCAGTCCCAGTTTTAAAATATACCGTCTGAAAAATTCAAGAGGGAGCCTAGCCAGTACGGCCAGCACATGAAAATGCCGCCCGTTTGCATACATCTGGCGGGCGGACAGGGTGGTATATTCATTAAATTTGGCGAAATAACTTTCTATGCTGTTGTAAGAATGATGCAAAAACGGGGAGTTTAAACGGCCGACGGGGCCTTTTACGTGCAGGCCTTCGTGTACCAGCTTGTCGTCATAGCGGGCGGTGTCCGTGCGGACCAGGCGCAAAATATATTCTTTGTTCAGCCCGCTGTGTTTCATATGTTTGCCCAGAAAATAATTTTGGCGGTGCAATAAAAAACCCGCATAAGGCGTGTTGGGCAGTACGCGGCGGATTTCTTCACACAGCTGGGGGGTAAGGGTTTCGTCTGCGTCCAGGTTTAAGGCCCACGGAGTGCGCACTTTGCCAAAGGCGAATGATTTCTGGCCGGAAAAATGGTCAAAAGGGCGTATATACACTTCGGCTCCCGCTTCTTTGGCAATTTGGACGGTGCGGTCCGACGATTCGGAATCCACCACGATGACTTCCGAAGTCAGTTCCTTAACGCTCAAAATACATTTGCGGATATTATTTTCTTCGTTTTTAGCGATAATAAATACGGTAAGATTGGCGGTCATGGCGGGCTCCGTTTTTCTTTTATTTTAGCATAGGATAGGGATACATAAAAACCCCGCTGTTGAAGCGGGGTTTTTAAAGGGGAACCGCTGCAGCAGGGTTTGGGACTGCAGCGGTTTGGGGGTAAATCGTTTGCTCCTGACATATATACTGTAACATTTGCCGTTTTGGCACAAAAGGGCCTTTGGGCCCAGCGGCGAATATTTTTTGTGCCTAGAAGGTGCTGGGTCTTTTGTGGTATAATTTTTGGGACTTTTGAGGGAAAACGGAGGAAAATATGAAAAAGATTTTTGTGTTATGCATACCGGTTTTGCTGGCGGCCTGCCAGACCCTGCCCACATCGGCCGAGTGGATAGCGCGCGGGGACGGATATTTTCAGGACGGCAAACCCCAAAAGGCGGTGGCGGCCTATAACCGTGCGCTGAAGTTAAATCCGGATAATATGGCCGTATATGCTTCGCGCGGCGCGGCGTATTTTTTTACGGGGGATTATGCCGCCGCGCAGCAGGATTTTATGAAGGTGCTGGAAATCAACCCCTATGAGCCGGAAGGATATTCCGCCCTGGGATCTGTGCTGGCCGCTCAGGGCCATTATGAGGAGGCTTTGCAGGTGCTCAATGCGGCGCTGGTGCTGGCGCCCAATAAACCGGAAGTGTTCTTCTCCCGCGGCGGCGTTAATTTTATGCTGGGCCAATATGACCAGGCCGTAGCCGATTACTCCTATGTACTGCAGCTGCGTCCGGCCGCCGATGTGTATAATGCGCGCGGCGCGGCGTATTTAAAAATGGGCAACCAGGAAGCGGCCGATAAAGATTTTGAAGCGGCTAACAGCGGCAAAGTACCGCAAAAGCTGAACGCATATACGATGATTGACTGATTTTCCCGCCGGAAAACAGATTTGTTTGCACGGTTTGCCGCGCTTTTGTTATAATATATATGTTCAATTTACGTCACCGTAGCTCAGCTGGTTAGAGCGAGCGTTTCATAAGCGCTAGGTCGGTGGTTCGAGCCCACCCGGTGACACTTTTAAACCCTTTTGCTAATAGCAGGAGGGTTTTTTGTTGTTTCCTTTTCGGTTTTGCCCGCTAAATTTGCTATAGTAACCTTAATGAAAGACTCTTCTTTATATGATGTAATTATCGTCGGGGCGGGAGCCAGCGGGCTGGTGTGCGCGCTGCAATGCGCGCGCCGCGGAAAGAAAGTGCTTCTGTTGGAAAAAGAGCGTCAGGCCGGACGGAAAATTTTAGTCAGCGGCAACGGCCGCTGCAACCTGACCAATGCCTATGTCTGTGCGTCCGATTACCGCGGCACGCCCGAGCTGGCGGCGGCGGTGTTGAATCATTACCCCTTTCAAACCTGCCTGGATTTTTTTCATGAACTGGGCGTTTTGACCCTGCAGGAAGGGCAGGGCCGCGTGTTTCCGCGTACGGGCAAATCCACCGCCGTGGCGGAGGCTTTGCGTCTGGCCTGCGCCGAGGCGGGCGTGGAGCTGAAAACAGAGAGCGAAGCCGTCAAAATAGAAAAGAAAAAATATTTTTGCGTAAAACTGCAAACGGGAGAAACGTTTACCTCCAAATACGCCGTACTGGCCTGCGGGTCCAAAGCCTATCCGCAGGCGGGCGGTACGGAAAGCGGCTATAAACTGGCCGCTTCGCTGGGACATCATATTATCTCGCCCACGCCCGCTCTGTGCGCGCTGAACGTAAAAGAAAAAGCCGTGGCGCGGTTGCAGGGCATTCGCGTGCAGGTGCGGGTCACGGTGTGGCCGCAAACGCCGCAGGCGCTGACAAGCGAGGGGGAAGTGCTGTTTACCGCTTACGGTCTGTCCGGCCCGGCGGTGCTTAATGTCAGCGGGCCGGTGGGCAAAGCCTTATCCGGCGGCTCCGTGCCGCTGACGCTGGATTTTTTTCCGGATATTTCTGACAAGGAAAGTTTTTTAAAAGAGCGTGCGGCGCATTTTCCGGCGCGTACGGCCAAAGAGTTTTTTGCGGGGCTGCTGCATGAAAATATTGCCAATTTGCTGATTGATTTTGCCGGAATAAAGAAAAGCGCCCCCGTATCTTCCTGGACGGAAAATACCCGGAAGAATGTAGCCAAAACCCTGGGCGCCTGGCCTTTTACGGTGACGGCTCTGCGCCCGTGGACCGAGGCCATGGCCGCGGCGGGGGGTGTAAATTGCGCCGAAATAAACTATAATACTTGTGAGTCGTTACGCTGCCGCGGCCTGTATATATTGGGGGAACTGCTCAATGTGGACGGGCGCAGCGGGGGATTTAATTTACATTTTGCCTGGGGCTGCGGGTATACCGCGGCCGCGGCCATGCCGGAGGAGTGAAATATGGCAGATATCGTACGCAAAACCGCCAGTTTAAACGATCCGCTGCACGTGGGATTTGTCCGCACGTACTTGGTGGACGGCAAAGAAGTATACCGTGAAACGCTGGACAAAAACCTGGATATCATTAAAAAAGAAGGGTCTTTGCCGGACGGAACGGTAAAAGAATTTTTTGACAACGGCAAAGTCTATTTTGAGTGTGAGTTTAAAAACGGCGTGCGTAACGGTTTGTGCCGCATTTATTTTGACAACGGCAAGGTAAGCATTGAAAAATCCTATGAAAACGGCCAGCTGCAGGGGCTGGTGCGCGTTTTTCATCCCACGGGCCGCCTGCACAAAGAAATGCATTACGAAAATGACTGTCAGGAAGGCCGCCAGACCAAATATTACCCTTCCGGCAAAATTTTAGAAGTGGCCGAATACAAAAAAGGATATTTAAACGGCCTCTGCCGCGTTTATACGCAGGACGGGGATTTGCGCTCCGAATGCACATATAAGAACGATAAAATCATCGGTGACAAAATCATTTACCACCCCAACGGCACCATCGCCCTGATTTCCCCGCACAAAGACGGCAAGCCCAACGGGGTGACCAAAAAATTCAGCGAGACGGGAGAACTGATTGAAGAGTGGTTTTTTGAGGACGGCGTCCTGACGCTGAAAAAAGTGTATTAATATATATAAGTTTGCGTACGATAAACCCCGCTCTTTTGGGCGGGGTTTTGTGTTGGCTTGTTTGCCGGTGGTCGGAAGGGCCTATTGGCGGGTAGGACTTTTTTTGTCGTTTTTTTAGGGCGTAAGACCCTGATTTGAAGCGGTTTTAAGATTTACAATATACGTATGAATCTACATAACTTATGGACAAAAACATTGGCCGGCATGTTGTCTGTGAGTATGCTGTGCAGCCCTGTTTTGGCATCGGGCAATGTATCGCGAGAACGGCTGGAAGAGTCCCGTGCTCGCCAGAAGGCGGATTTGCTGATAGTGACGAATAAATTGGAGGGGGTGGAGATCGGGGCGCTGGCGGCATTGGCCGCCGGGGTCGGTGCGGGCATTGGCGCCGGGGTGACGTATGCGGTGCTCCATAGAAAATTAGTGGCCCAGGATACTGAATTTCAGGCCCGGGCTAGTGAATTTGAAGCCCGGACTAGTGAATTTGACGCCCGAACTAGTGAGTTTCAAGCCCGGACTAGTGAGTTTCAAGCCCGGACTAGTGAGTTTCAGGTACGGACTAATGAATTTCAGGCCCGGTTGGAAAAACTGAAAGCCAAAGGTGTGCAATTACGGAGGGAAAATAACAAACTGCGGGCATCCAATGCACGCTTGCAAACCGATCTCACCAGAGAAGTAGCCGTCAAAGAGGCGCTGGCTGAAGAAAATAAAAGACTGGTGGACGCCAGGACAAGAGCCCATAAGATAAATGAGATTCTGAAAATAGAGCATGAATACGCGGCCAAAGGAGGGCAGTGGCATCTTGGCGATTTGTACAACTCAGAACAGATTCGTTTCCTAAACTGGCTGGTTATGGAAGAAACGGAGATTCCGTCGGTCATAAAATATCAGGGGCGTACCTTTGCCATTAGAGAAGGGTTTGACGAAACCTTTTTCCGCTCAATTTTCTCCGCCTATCACCGCTCAAGGTGGGCTCTCCAAAAACAAACGGTTATCACGCCTAAATACGGTGAAGTGTTTGCCCTGGTGTATAAAAAGGCGAAAAGTATGCCGGAACGTGTGGGAAGCTGGCTGGCGGTTAAATATTCGTCTGACGGTCCGGAGCTCGCTGCTTTGAGAGCTTGCGTGAAAGAGGTTCCTTCTTCCACGGTGGCAAAGGCTTCTTTGCGTTTGGTTGGCCAAAAAGTGAGTAGGAAAGCCTTGCCTGCCGTGTTGGCCGTGGGGCTGCTGGGCGGTGCGTTTGCGTGGGCCAATTCGCAGGCTCAGGAGCAGGAAATATTGGCCCGTGTGGAAGCGAACCCGTCTTTGTGGATAAATTTGTCCGATGAAGATTTTGAACGGGTGGTACAATCGCCCAAACTGGCAGAGAGATATTTGGCGTTTAACGACGCATTGCACGAGTTGGCGCAGGTTCCCTCGGCAGAGCTGCAGCAGGTGGTGCAGGAAGCGCAGCAGTATGAAAAGCAACAGCAAACTGTCAGGGCGCAGCAGCTGCGGCATGAACTGACCGGGCGCTTGGCTTTTTAATCCCGCCGGAAGGCATGTTTTAAGGCCCCGTTTTACGGGGCCTTTTTAATGGTAAAAACCCCCGCTTCGGGCAGGGGTATTATTAAAAGCGGCAATTACTAAGGCCGTATGAGATAAAAAAGCCCGCTTAACGCGGGCTTTAAAAAACTTTATTCTGCGTCTTCTTCGTATTCTTCGTTATAATCACGCACAAAAAGCAAGATGTAGGCCAGCAGCGTGGCCCCGAAGAACATCAAAAAAGCGTAGGAAAACCACCACAGCTGGTTCATGGGATTGTAGTCCAGCTGAATGGACTGCCAAACCAGCGAAAGCTGGATACACATCAGGTATACCCACAGCACAATGGTCACGGCTTTGACGGCCACATCCGTCAGCCCCCACCAAAAACCCTTGGCCGTAAACGGCTTTACAAAAAGCGTATGCAATATGGTCATAAATGTATTTTAATCCTCCGAAGGGGTTTTGTCAACCGTTACGGCTGGAAAGCCGGATCGGTGGCATTATAGCCAAAATTGCTTTGGTTCTGTGTATTCCCGTCAAATCCGGCCGGAACACCGGCGGTATTATAAGCGGGATTTTGCGGGTCGTTTTGAATGGCCTGCGCCTGCTGCACTTGTGTCTGCGGTGTTTGCACGGCGGTTTGTTGGCTTGTGTTATTAGGCGCGGCCTGGTACGCAGGTGCGGCTTGGTAAGCGGGTACGGCCTGATACGCCGGATAGGTGGTCTGATCCGCCGGAGGGTAGGAAGTTTGCGCCGGATAAGAGGCCGTATCCATAATCGTAGCCGTTGTGTCCGGCTGCGGCTGCGCCTTCATGGTGCGGGCCGGTTTTTTCAAACTTTTTTTGCCGGTATTTTCTTTGGGTTCAGAAGCCATTCCCAGCACTTCCAACGCGGCGGCATGGGCGTCGTCATTGCTGAGGCTGGGCATAATATCGTTGCGGAAAGCGGGGTAATCGTCGCGGTCTAAGTATTCCATGGAAACCGGCTCTTTGGAATAAATTTTGGTTTCTTCCTGCTGCGGCGCGGGCTGTTTGGTTTTTTGTTTGGGATATTGCACAGAATATACGTCTGAGAGGACCACTTCGGTTACATCCGTTTCCTCCGTGGGCGGTTCTTCGGTCAAGCAATATTCCACGCGTTCGGACGTGGTGGCTCCCTGGTGTTTGTCTACGCGGGTTTCACAGGTGGAGGCGGCGGCCAGCAAAGGCGCGGCTGCCAAAGTAAAGACAAAAATAGAAAACAGTTTTTTCATGTTTGCTCCGTAAAACGAAGATACTTTATTATACAAAAACTGGTTTTGTTGGCAAGGCGTTTTCCTGCGTTTGGCCGGACTTTTTAAAAGGGGTTGTATTTTTTTGATAAATTCTGTTTATGGACAAAATTTATCAAAAAATCTGTTAGCAACATAAAAACCGTTCTGAAGGGGTTAAAAGTATGGGTTATTAAAAAGCCCCCGCTCTGATGGGCGGGGGCTTTTTCAAAACAGCTTATTTGCTTCTTTTGTGTTTGACCGGCTCTCCGTAGTAAGCTTTCAGGTACAGCTCTTTGATTTCGCTTACCAGCGGATAGCGGGCGTTGCCGCCGGTGCACTGGTCGTCAAAGGCCAGCACGGAGAGTTTGTCCAGGTTGTCCAGGAACTCTTTCTCCTGTATGCCGTATTCTTTGAGCGATTTGGGGATGTTAAGGTCGTTTTTAAGCGATTCAATCATCTCAATGAGTTTCTGCACTTTGGCGTCTTTGTCGTCGCCCATGCCGTTGTTGGGCAGCAGGAAATCCACCATCTTGGCGTAGCGGCCGCGCACAAACGGGTATTTGTACTGCGGGTACAGGCCCTGTTTGGTGGGTTTGTCCGTGGCGTTGAACTCAATGACGTAGGTCAGCAGCATGGCATTGGCCAAACCGTGCGGTACATGATACATCGCGCCCAGTTTGTGCGCCATGGAGTGGCACAGCCCCAGGAAGGCGTTGGCAAAGGCCATACCGGCAATCGTGGCCGCATAGTGCATTTTTTCGCGGGCGTTGATGTCCTGCGCGCCTTTGTTGTAAGAGCTTCTGAGGTATTTAAACACCAGGCGCATGGCTTCCAAAGCCTGTCCGTCGGTAAAGTTCGTGGCGAACACGGAGGTATACGCCTCAATGGCGTGGGTCAGCACGTCCAGGCCGGAGTAAGCCGTCAGGCTCTTGGGCATGTTCAGCACGAATTCGGGGTCAATAATGGCCATATCCGGCGTTAAGGCATAGTCGGTAATGGCGTATTTGGTGCCCGTTTTTTCGTCCGTGATAATGGTAAACGGCGTGACTTCGGAGCCGGTGCCCGACGTGGTCGGTATAGCCACCATGACGGCTTTTTTGCCCAGCGGAGGAGCCGCGTAAATGCGTTTGCGGATGTCCATAAAGCGCATGGCGATGTCTTCAAAGCTCGTATCCGGGTTTTCATACATCAGCCATACCATTTTGGCTTCGTCCATGGCCGAACCGCCGCCCAGACCGATAATCACATCCGGCTGCCAGGAATTGGCAATGGTCAGCGCTTCGGTTACGTTTTCAATGTTCGGATCGGGGATGACGTTGGAGAACACGCGGAACTTAATGCCCACGTTTTCCAGCACGTCGGCCACCGCGCGGACGTGGCCCAGCTGCTCCATGGTTTTATCCGTAATAATGTAAGCGCGCTGTTTGCCCGCCAGTTCGGCCAGCGCTTGTTCCAGCGCGCCGCGCTTGAAGTAGATTTTGGACGGTACTTTGTACCAGTACATGTTTTCGCGGCGTTCCGCGACGGATTTGACGTTCATAAGATGTTTCACCCCAATATTTTCGCTGACGGAGTTGCCGCCCCAAGAGCCGCAGCCCAGCGTGAGCGACGGCGCGAGCTTGAAGTTGTACACGTCGCCGATGGCACCCTGGGAAGAAGGCATGTTGATTAAGGTGCGGGCGGTGGGCATGTCTTTGAAAATATCAATGTGGGCTTCGTTGGCCTCATCGGTGTAAAGCACGGAGGTGTGTCCGGCTCCGCCGTACAGAATCAGCGCGCGGGCGATTTCCACGGCGTGGTCAAAGTCTTTGGCGCGGTAGAAAGCCAGCACGGGGGAAAGTTTTTCGCG
>DWVB01000061.1 GCA_019120455.1 Candidatus Avelusimicrobium excrementipullorum | reverse complement strand
GACGCCTTCGGCGTGATGCCGCCGATTTCCAAATTAAGCCCTGACCAGGCGCTGTACCACTTTATCAGCGGCTATACCGCCAAGGTGGCCGGTACGGAAAAGGGCGTCAAAGAGCCGCAGAGCACTTTCAGCACCTGCTTTGGCGGTCCGTTTATGCCGCTGCATCCGGACGTGTACGCCCAGCTGCTCAAAAAGAAAATCAAAGAGCATAACGTGGACTGCTGGCTGGTCAATACCGGCTGGATCGGCGGGCCGTACGGCGTGGGCAACCGCATCAGCATTAAGTATACCCGCACGCTCTTAAACGCGGCGCTGGACGGCAAACTGGCCAAAGTGCCGTTTATTACCGACCCTGTGTTCGGCTTCCAGATTCCGACGCAGTGCGAAGGCGTGCCCAGCGAAATTTTGAATCCCATGAACCTGTGGCAGGACAAAGAAGCGTATATGAAAAAATACGAAGAACTGGCCGAAGCGTTTGTGGAAAACTTCAAAAAATACGCCGACGGCGTCAGCCAGGAAGTCCTGGCCGCCGCGCCGAAAGTAAAAGCCGCGGCGAAATAACGGCTTTTTAACCGCAAATTGTAAGAGGTTTTACCGCCTCTTACAATTTGCCTTGTAATTTACTACAATAAAAACAGATACCCCCCGGGGTATGTATATCACCCGATACAGGAGATTTATTTATGGCAAAAGCTAACGCTAAATTTATGGCCCCCCTGACGCCGAGCGCCGCTCTGGCCGCCGTGGTGGGCAGCAACCCCCTTCCGAGAACCGAAATCGTCAAAAAGATGTGGGACTACATCAAGAAAAACGGTTTGCAGGACAGCACCAACAAACGCATGATTAACTCTGATGACAAGCTGGCCGCTATTTTTGAAGGCAAGAAGCAGATCAGCATGTTTGACATGAGCAAATACATTTCCAAAAACGTCAAATAAACGGCAAATATCGTTTATGTTTTTGCAGGCGGGGCAAAGAATTACTTTGCCCCGCCTTACTTTGTAAAAAACAAGTCATTTTTGGGAAGATATGTGTTTGTGCTGTCTATAATAAAAGAAAGGTATCTCGTCCGTGCAAATACGGGTGTTGTGGCGTGGGGAGTCCTTTTGATAGCATAAATCCTACACCGGTCAGGCGATAAAAAACAGTTTTTCGTCTAAAAATAAGCTATACTAGACCTATGGAACTGTTTATTGTTTGTTTTTTGTTTACGGTAGCCGTCGGCAGCGCCGGATATGGCGTTTGGCGGCGTTTTTATCTTTCCCCGAAAGCCAAAAAAGCATTGTATAAAGATTTGGAACAGCGTGCTAAAGCCGGAGACAAAGAGGCCATGTACGCTTTTGCCGAACGCTTTTACCATGAAAAAGATGAAACATATTATCCCGTGATTTTCAAATGGGTCAGTATGTTGGCCGCGCAGGAAAAAGACCCCGCCGTATGGCTGCTGTTGGGGGATTTGTACGCTTCCGGCTGCGGGACGGAGCGGGATCCAAAACGCGCTTTAAGCAGTTACGAGCAAGCCCTGACGGCTGACATCGCCTCCGGCTGCAATACGGATTTAACCAAAGAAGCGCACGACTACCTGGAAAGTTGTATTATCCGCCTGCGCAAAGAACTGTCCAAATAATTTATTCCCAGAGGTCTTCCTATGCCGCAAACCGTAAATCAAAAACGTTTGCTTTGGCCGGACGTACTGCGGGACGTATCCGCCCTGGCCGTCGTACTGATTCACGTTTCTTCCTACTTATGTGGAAAAAGTGCTGCCGCACGGCTCTTTCGGCTGGTTCTGCGATGATTTGTATTTAGCCCTGTGCCGTTTTGCAGTGCCCGTGTTTGTGATGATCAGCGGGTTTTTCTTTTTAAATCCCGCCAAAACTGTTTCCGTTAAAGATATTTACCGCAAGTATATTTGGCGCATGCTGACCGTATGGCTGTTTTGGGCGGCAGTGCACACAGCGGTGCTTTCCGTATGGTTGGGGCAGGTGCCGCCTGCGGGCTGGCTGCAGGCGTTTTGGATGAGCCTGATTACGTACTGGTTTTTGCCCATGATTATGGCCCTGTACGCTTTTACGCCCGTCTTGCGCGTGCTGACGGCGGCGCGGAATAAAAAAATCCTGCTTTATTTTATCTGTCTGTGTTTTACAATGGCCCTGTGTCTGCCGGTTTTACAGGGCGTATCGTCCGGCGGGTGGGGGAGTTTTGTGACACTGTTTAATACCCTGCTGAAGCTGTCCCTGCCGGTGTTTGCGGCGCATTTTATGTTTGGCTATTACGCGGGCACGTTTGCCCTGGGCCGCCGCGCCAAAACCTGGCTGTATGTGTCTGCCGCTCTTTCCGTCCTGCTCCTGGCGGCGGGAGGATATGCCTTTTTTGCCGACAAATCATCGCGCTGGTACTACTATGCCATGCACGGCTCCAGCATTTCCCCGCTGGCTTTTTTGCTGGGGGCGGCGGTATTTGTGCTGGCCAAGGATACGCTGGAAAAAGCCCGGTTTTCGCCGCGTTTTATTTCTGCGGTACAGCGGGTGGCCTATTACAGTCTGGGCGTGTATATGCTGCATTTAATCGCGGTGGAAACGCTGGGGCATTTCAAGGTGTTTGACGGCGTGTCGGCGTTGCCCGTGCTGACGGTGCCGCTGTGGGCCGTATTGATATTTGCGGGCAGTGCGGCGGTCATTGGCCTTTTGTATAAAATTTCGTTTTTCCGCAAATACTTCCTGTAAAAAATCCCGCCTTCGGGCGGGATTTGCAAATCAGGCGGGTTTCTTTTTTTCTCCGGCGCGCGGCCCTTTATGCGGCCAGCCGAAGCAGGCCGCCGTCAAAACGCCTATTCCCAGCAAATACGGATAATACAAATACTGCATAATAGCGATGGGAGAAATGTTAGCCAGGCCTGCCGCCATTAACAGCTGCGCCCCGTAGGGAATGATACCCTGCACAAAGCAGGAAGTAATATCCAGCAAACTGGCAGAGCGGTTGGCCGGGATTTTAAAACGCGCGGCAATTTCTTTGGCAATGGGGCCGGCCATAATCAGGGCGATGGTGTTGTTGGCCGTGCAGAGATTGGCAAAACCCACCAGGCCGGCAATGGACAGCTCCGCCCCGCGTACGGATTTGGTGCGGGCGGTCATCTTTTGGATAATCCAGGCAAAACCGCCGTTTAAGCGGATCATTTCCAGCATGCCTCCGGCCAAAATAGTGACCACAATCAGCTCACCCATGCCGTTAATGCCCGCGCCCATGGCTCCCGTCCAGCCCCAGGCGTCAAAGGAGCCCGTCAGCAGTCCAATCAGCCCTGCCAGCACCGTGCCTCCCAGCAATACGGCCATTACGTGCATGCCGGTCACCGCCGCCGCCAGAACGGCGATATACGGCAGTACCAGCAGCCAGTTCACCGGTCCGGGCTCATAGGTCCCGGCGGCGTTTTTGCCTATAAAGAAATATAACAGTACCGTCAGTACGGCAAAAGGCATCACAATGCGGAAATTAGTGCGGAATTTATCCTTCATGCGGCAGCCCTGCGTGCGCGTGGCAACGATGGTAGTATCAGAGATAAAAGATAAATTATCGCCAAACATGGCTCCGCCCACCACGGCGGCCGTAATCAGGGCCGTTGCCACGCCGGTTTTGTCCGCAATGCCGGCGGCCACGGGGGTCAGCGCCACAATGGTGCCTACGGAAGTGCCTACGGATAACGACACAAAGCACGCCGCCACGAAAATTCCGGGCACCAGCAAGTTTTGCGGCAGCAGGCGCAGGGTTAAATTAACGGTGCTGTCCACCGCGCCCATGTCCTGCGTGGTCTGCGCAAATGCGCCGGCCAGAATAAAAATGAGCACCATGAGCATGATGTTTCCGTCTGCCGCGCCTTTGCAGAAAGACTCTATTTTATCGGTAATCGTGCCGCCTTTGGACATCAGCACCGCCACCACGGACGCCAGGACAAAAGCCACCGTGATAGGCATTTTGTAAAAGTCGCCCGCCAGAACGGATACCGCCAAATAGGCGATCAGAAACACCCACAGCGGGGTCAGCGCCCAGGCATTGGGTTTGGCAGGGGTAACGGGCAAAGAAGAAAGAGGGTCCATTATTTAGTTTCCGGCACTACATAAAAAATCCCCAAACGGGGTATTATAAAAAATCCATGCGCCCGGCGGGAGTCCCCTGCGGTAAAATCCCTGACGGGATTTTCCTTCGTGCCGGGCCTCGCGGTTTTTGCCTTTCGCGGCACATATGCCGCTCAAACAAAAACATCGCTCCGGCCTTCGCCTCCCGACGCGGGCAAAGCAGTTTGCCCGCT
>DWVB01000060.1 GCA_019120455.1 Candidatus Avelusimicrobium excrementipullorum | reverse complement strand
CAGGGCCGTTTCCACCGTCAGCGCGGGCGACACGTTGCGCGCCACGGCAACTTTGTAATTTTCCAGCTTTTTCAGCGCCTGCTGCAATTCCTTGCGTGCCGTTTCGTCCGGCGCGGCCGTCCAGGCGTTATGCACGGCCAGCGTTACCACGTCCAGCACCGCCTGCGCGCTCTGGCGCGCCTGCGCCACGGTGCGCGGCAAAGCCGCCGCACACGCCGCCGGCCACGCGGGGCCCTGCGGGGCGGACTGCAAAATTTCCAATGCTTCGGCCGCGCGGCGCGCGCGCGTCAGCGAACCCTGGGCATATTTGGCCGCCAGGGCCGGGTCGGCCGCTTCGGGGTCGGTCCGGCGCAGCAGTTCCTCCACCGTACTGTCCGGCAGGGGAGCAAACTGCAGGGGCTGGCAGCGCGACAAAATGGTTTTCAGCATGGCCGCTTTCTTGTCCGTCAGCAAAATCCAAACGGTTTTTTGCGGCGGTTCCTCTATAAATTTAAGCAGCGCGTTGGCCGCTTCGGCCTGCATGCTTTGCGCTTCGTCCACAATAAACACTTTCCAGCCGCCGACGGCGCTTTTCTGCTGGCTTTTGGCCGTAATGTCGCGGATAGTGTCCACCTTGATACGCTGCTGTTTGGCCAGCTCTTTTTCCAAATCTTCTTCGTAGCTTTTGTCGGTCGGCTCTTTTTTCAGTTCCAGCCGCGCCTGATACAGAAAATCAGCCACCACGACATCGGCATACGTCCCCGCGTCTATGGCGCGGCAATGCGCGCACAGGCCGCACGCGTCGCCTTTTTCCCGCGCCTGAGAGTCCAGACAGTTTAAGGCTTTGGCAAATTCCAGCGCGGCTTTCTTTTTACCTACGCCCGAAGGCCCGCAAAAAAGCAAAGCCTGCGGCACGCGGCCCAGCACGCTTTTCTGCAAATAGGCCGTCGCGGCCTGCTGGTTTAAGACTTCCGAGAAGGGCATAAATCCAAAATATGGTGTTTTTCCACCAGTTCCGCCACGCGCGCGCGGATAGCGTCCACGTCCGCATCGGCGTCTATCAAATACGCGTTTTCCGTGCGCTCTACCAGATTTTTATATCCCTGACGCATATTTTGGCGGAATTCCTGGTCCTCACGCTCCAGGCGGTCCGAAAACAGGTATTCGCCGCGCGAGGAAAAATATTTGTCAGACATTAAAAACACCAGCGTCAAATCCGGCTTAAGCCCCGTGGTGGCGATATGGTTGACGGTTTCAATCATGTTTAAATCCAGCCCGCGCGCATACCCCTGGTAAGCGCAGGTGGACATGGTGTAGCGTTCACAGATGACAATTTTGCCGGCCTGCAGGGCGGGAATAATTTTTTCCTGCGTATGCTGGGCGCGGCTGGCTTCATAAAGCAGCAATTCGGCTACGGGGCGGATATCCAGCCCGGGCTCCAAAACAATTTGACGTATGCGCTCGGCCGCCGGCGTGCCGCCGGGCTCACGCGTGAGAATCACGTCACAGCCGTGCTCCAGCAAATAATTATAAAGCAGTTTGGCCTGGGTGGACTTGCCGCAGCGGTCCGGCCCTTCCAAAACGATAAATTTTCCTCTCATGTTACACAATTCCTTCCTGCGAAGTAACGATGCGCAGCTGCGGCGCGGCGGGGCGGGTCCAGCGGCTGGCGCGTATATCGGCCAGTATGGCGGGCATTTTGCCCTGTGCGGTCACAAGTAAATCCACCAGCTCGCGGTAAGCGCCGTCACCGCCTTTTCTTTGGGTAACGTAATGCGCCGCTTCTTTTACGGCGGGCACGGCATTGGGCACCGTGGCGGCCAGCCCCACGCGCTCCAGCAGGGGCAAATCCGTCAGGTCGTCTCCGATAAAAGCCACTTCTTCGGCGCTCAGATTTTCCCGCTTGAGCACATCTTCCAGCGGGCCGGTTTTGGTTAAAAAGCCCTGGTAAAAATAGTCCATGCCCAAATTGCGCGCGCGGGAAACGGTGGTTTCATGCCGCCGCCCCGTGATAATACCGCTTTTGATGCCGGACGAACGCAGCAGCATAACGGCTATGCCGTCTATGGCGTTAAAGGATTTGATTTCCTCCACCTGGCCCTGCGGCGTCAGAAAGAAATTCAGTTTGCCATCCGTCCAAATGCCGTCCACATCGTTTAAAAGGATTTTGATTTTGCGCGCGCGCGCCAGCAGTTCTTCGTTCATATATACCTATTATAGCAAAAAGCCCCGCCGCAGGGCGGGGCAAAGGGAAAAAGGCAGAGCCTCATCGGCCCCCGTATTCTTTTAACAATTCTATCACGGCCTCGCGGTTTTTGCTATTGGAATTTCTAACAAAATCTATCAAGGATTTATTGTGCGTCCGATCCACGATCATATTGGCTTTCCCGCCCTTCTGCAGCAACATCCGTAAAATATCCGTATGTCCATAAATGCCCGCCATAAGCACCGGAGTCACCAAAAACCCTTCTTTTGTATAATAAGCAAAATTAGGATCCGCCCCTGCTTTCAGCAGTATATCCACCGTATCCGCATATCCGCTTGCAACGGCAGCGAGTAAAGGAGTCCATGGAGATCCTTCTGCTTTATAATCAGGGAGCGCCCCTTTTTCCAGCAACAGCCGGACTATATCTGCATGACCATACATAGCGGCAGTCCTCAAGGGGGTACTGGCTTGTGCAGCAATGTTGGGAGAGACTCCTTTCTGAAGCAATAAACGCACTGTATCGGTGTCTCCTTCAGCGCAGGCAACCACCAAGTTCGCTGCCCCTCCTAAACCATACACCTCTTTTGCGTCTCCTTTCTTTGCAGTTTCATAAAACGTCTGTTCCGCTGTAACGGAAAGACAAGCCAGCAAACAGACAAATAACACTGCGGCTATTTTTTTCATACATTTTTCTCCTTGTTTATAAGGGGTTCTTTGTTATATAAGCAAAATTTATC
>DWVB01000059.1 GCA_019120455.1 Candidatus Avelusimicrobium excrementipullorum | reverse complement strand
CTCCTTTTGCTATTTTTACCCTTACGGCAATGCCGCCGGCAAGCGGCTTATTTGTCCTGCTCGTTATTCTTCTGATTATGATACAACAAATATTTGGAAGTTTCAAACAGCCCCAGCGTCATATTTTTCATATATTCGTAACGCTGCGGCTCTTCCTGCGCCAAATTGCGGCTGAAATCTTCCTCCGCATATTTATACAGACCGTCCTGGCCGTCCGTACCCAAAATTTGGTAATAATATTCCCCCTGCACAAAGCCCATGGGATGCGGCGTCTGCGCCCAGGAATAGATAAACGCGCCGGGCTCATGATTGGTTTTAAGTGCGTCGCGCCCGACAGAGCGCGTAAAATACGGCCGGCCCAAAAGGCCCATGACGGTGGGAATAATATCCACCTGACTGGCGGTTTCGTCTATCACGCGCGGCTCTTTAATCACGGGGCCCGCCAGGATAAGCGGCACCTGGTGGTTAATCAGGTTCAACTCCACATAACCGCGCGGCATATTTTCCGACTCCGGCGCGGAAAGCCCGTGATCGCCGAAGATCACAAACAGCGTGTTTTTGTAATAATCCGACTTTTCGGCCATGCGGAAAAATTCCGCCAAAAAGTGGTCGGAAAGTTTCAGGGAGTTAAACTCCGCCACGCTGACAAAACTGCGTTTCTTGGCCTGGGCCTCGGTAATGGTCGTATCCGGCACAAAGCCCGCATTGTCTTTGGGAATGGTATAGGGGCGGTGGTAGCCGGCCGTCTGAATAATGGCAAAGAACGGCTTGCCGGTTTTCTTTTGGTCGGCTTCCAAAATACGGTTGGCCTCGCGGAACAAATCCAGGTCCGAAATACCCCACACATCGTTGCGGTTTTCATGTTCAAAGTGGCCTTCTTCGTACATATGCACGTCGCTTAAATTGTGTTCAATCACGCCGCGTATATTGCCCCAGCTGGAGCTGCCGCCGATGAAATAATATTTTTCATAATCTTCCAGGGCGTTGGCGGCGATATGCTGGTCCACAATCAGCGGATTGCGGGAGCTGGTCTCCACAGCCGTTACGTCGGGAATACCCGTCAGCGTGGCAAACACCGCGCGCGCCGTGGCCGACGTAGGCGTAAAGAAATGAGTAAACAGAATGGATTTGTCGGCCAAGCTCTTTACAAACGGCGTCGGGTCCAAATCCGGATTGGTGAAAGAAGTCTTATTCCAGGCCAGCGACTCCATGAAAATTACCACCACGTTGTAATCTTTCGGATCCGCCGTGCCGGGCACCCTGCGCAGAAAGTTCAGCGTTTCGGCGTTAGGCTCGTCCACCTGCAAGTATTTGGAAATTTCCGGATAGTACTTACGCACCAGTTCTTCATCATAATCTTTGCTGCGCGCAAAACGGTAGGTATCAAACAGGTTCAGCGCGGGATTTAAGGTCAGATTGCAGATAAAATTATTGGTGGAATGGTAGGCATTGCTCCAGCGCAGCGGATACTGGCTGATTTGGCCGAACATCAACGCGCCCGTCAGCAAAAGCCCCGCAAAAAACCAGCCCAGATTGCCTTTCCAGCGGTATTTGTCATCGCGGGCAAAGGCGTAAGTCAGCAGTTTTTTGGTAAAGAAATAACCGATAACGCCCCACAGCAAAAGCCCCAGCGCAATCCAAATAATGGGATAGGTTTCCCACAGCATTTGGGCGGAAATCAGCGCATTTTCCGAATAAGTAAAGACGGAGGAGTTAATGCGCATGGAAATATAGGCGTAATGGCCGAAATCGGCAAAGTACACCGCCATAACGGCCGCTTCCAGCAAAGCGTAGAGCCAGCACATCAGTTTCTTGATATAAGAAGCCTTGTGCCAAAAGGCGTACACCGTCAGATACAGCCCCAGCGGAATGGCAATGGCGCCCGCCAGGCGGAAATCAAATTTGGCGCCGATATAAAACGTAGTCCACAGTTCATGGTAATGCTGCGGCGTCAGCGCGCCGCGATATACATACAGAAAAATCACGCGGAGCAACCCAAACACCGCCCAGTTGCCCAGCATAAACAGGAAATAGGATTGAATCCAGCGGGGTACGACCAGTTTTTTCATACTGCCTCCCAAAAAAATCGTTATATATATTTTATCAAACTTGGCAGAGGCTGGAAAAAGCGAAATTGAAAAACGCAAACCGAAGTTTGCGTTTTTTACGGGGAGAGTGAGATAAATTAATGAATACGGCCTTTGCGCGCAAAGGCTTTGCTGGTCCATTTTTTACTGTGCCAGCGGCGTTCAAATACTGCGGCGCGGATATTTTCGTCCAACGCCATGGCCACCCAAATGCCCGCCAGGCCCCAGCCCAGACAAATGCCAAACACATAGCTCAGCAATGCAGCCACGCCCCACATCACGATAATGCCTGTCCACATCGGATAATATACGTCCCCCGCCGCGTTGAGGGAATCCACGGACGTAATATTGACCGCACGGCCGATTTCCAGCACTACGTCTATATACAGCACCAGGGCCCCCATGCGGATAATTTCGGGATTGTTTGTCAACAGTTTAAAAATATTCGTACCCACCAGTGCCGTCAGTACCGAAAGCACCAGCGTCACCCCCAGCGCCAGACGTATGGAATAACGCTCCACGGTATAGGCGGCGGAGTCACGGTCCTTGCCGATGAAATGGCCGATGGATATGGCCGCCCCCTGCCCGATGGCCGCCGCAAACACATAGGAAAACATAACAATATTCATCGCATAAGCGCGCGCCGCCACGGCCGCCGTGCCGAGCATCACGGTAAAATAGGTAATAACCACCTGCGAAAAATTATAAGAGAACTGTTCCCCCGCCGCCGGCAGACCGACTATCAGCAGGTTTTTCAGTTTATCTTTGGGGAAAGGGCGGAAAAGTTTGACGGAAATCCCGGGCACCACTTTTTTAAACAAAATATAACACAGCAAAACCAGCGCCACCAGCCGGCAGGCCGAAGTGGACACCGCCGCCCCCGCGGCCCCCAGGGCGGGAAAACCGAATTTGCCGAAAATTAAAATATAGTTTCCACCGATGTTAAGTACATTGACCAGCGCCGTCACGGCCATGGGATAATAGGCCTTGTTATGCGCACGTAAAGCCGCCGAAAGCGTCATGGACACGGCCTGCAGAAACGCAAACCCGCCCACAATCTGCATATAGGCCACGCCGTCGGCAATTACGCTTTCTTCCAGCCCCATCAGGCGCAGAAGCGGCGCGGCGTAAAAAAACATTCCCGCGCTGACCGCCAACCCGATCAGCAAATTCACCAGCACCGATACGCCGATGACCTGTTTGACGCTGTCCTTTTGTTCCGCGCCCAGGTACTGCGCGCACAGCACCGACGTGCCCAGCGTGGTAATGTTAAACAACAAAAACACCAGGCTTAACAGCTGGTTGACTACGCCCACGGCGGCCACGGTGCCGTCCGAATACCGGCTGAGCATAAACACGTCCACCGAGCCCAGCAGCATGATCAGCAGAATTTCAATGAAAATCGGACTGGTCAGGTTAAACAACTGACGGCGGACCAAGTGACGGGAAGAAAATTTTTTCATACGCAAAGGGCCGCCCCGCGCGCAAGCGCACGCGGCACGGACACAAAAACATTTACCATAGGTGAGTTATTTTTTTGGCTATCGGGCGCAGGCGCTCCGTCAGCGCAAAGCGGCTGGTCTGCGTAATGGGCGGGCACTGGCGGCGTTTAAAATCCGTCCCGTCTATGCGCGCCACCACATCCGCCACCGTATGTTTGGCGATTTTATATTTCTTTGCAATCTCCGCCGCCGGCAGCTGCTCCTCCCAGTATGCGCGGATAATTTTATCCAGCACGGGGTAAGGGGGCAGGGTGTCCTGGTCGGTTTGTCCGGTGGCCAGTTCGGCGGTCGGGGCGCGGTCTATAATGCCCTGCGGGATAATTTCCCGCTCTTTATTGATATGCTGTGCCAGTTTATACAAATCGCTTTTGTACACGTCCCCCAGCGGCATCAGCCCGCCGCAGGTGTCGCCGTAGAGCGTGCAGTATCCCACGGCGGCTTCGCTTTTGTTGCCGCAGGAAAGCACCATGGCGTCCAGTTCGGAAGACAAGGTCATCAGCACATTGGCGCGCAGACGGGCCTGCAGATTCTGCTCCGTCAAATCCTTCGGGTGCGAAGAAATATGCAGCACGCCGGCTTTGACGGCTTCAAAAGCGGGCCCTATGGGGATACGCTCGTGATTGATTTTCAAATTTTTAGCCAACGCTTCGGCCAGCTGTTTGCTCAGCTCGCTGGTATAGCGGAACGGCATACCCACGGCCCAGACGCTTTCCCCTCCCAGGGCGCGCGCGGCCAGCACGGCCACCACCGCACTGTCCAGCCCGCCGGAAAGCCCCAGCACCACTTTGTCCATACCGCATTTGACCACCTGGTCGTGAATGGAAAAAGAAAGCGCCTCCAGCAGTTCTTCCGTTTCGTCGTATTTAAAAGGAATTTCGGGCGCCTTCTCCTCGCTGTCCCAAACAAAAGCCTGGTCGGCAAACTGGCCGCCGATAAACGTAAATCCGCCTTTGCGGTTCAGCGCGGCGCAGCGGCCGTCAAACACCAGTCCGTCCCCGCCTCCCAGCAGATTCAGGGACAAAAGCGGCGCGCCGAATTTTTTGGCGGCCTTTTTAAAAGCGTCCATGCGCGCGGGCGTTTCGCCGCGGCGGTACGGCAGGGCGTACAAATTCAGCACCGCGTCGGCGTCGGGCGCGGATTTATATTGGGCAATATCACCCAGGCAAATTTGCAGGGTTTGGCCTTTCAGCTCCACGCTATCACTGTCAAAAATTTTGGTGATTTTTCCTTTATATATAAAGGCCGCGGCGGTGGCGGGCTCTTTGGCTTCATAATCCAAATACCCCAGCACGCAGGCAATGTCTTTGGTATGGCGGGCAATTTCTTTTAAAGCGTCCAGGTTTTGTTTCATCAGGCGCTTATCGTCAAACAAATCATACAAAGGGCAGCCGGTCAGCGCGGCTTCGGGCAGCAGCAGCAAATCAGCCTGCGCCGAAGCGGTTTTAAGCAGGCGGATAATATTTTCCGCATTGGCGGCGATATCGGCCGCGCGCGGATTGAAAGAAGCGGCGTATATTTTCATTCATTCTCCTATATATAAATATTTTACTATTTTAAGAAAGATAAAAAAGCCGCTTCTAACCCTAAATCGCCTTTTACAACCTCCGTGCGGTTTGATACAAAAAAAGAAGCCGTATATATTATATGGGGAGGATATGTATGAAAAAATTAGCCGTAATGCTGACGCTGGTGCTGCTGGCGGGGCCCGCCTTTGCCGGAGCGGGCGCGCTGAAACTGTCTTTATGGGGCCGCGCGGCCGTGGCGGTGCCGAATAATATTGACGACGTAAAAGGGCTGGAAATCGGCATCGGTTCCGCCGCCGACACCTTCCAGGGCGTGCAGTTTGACCTGCTTTTTGCCCAAACCCGCGAAGATATGAAAGGGCTCAGCCACGCGCTGGTTACTTTTAGCAACGAAATGACCGGACTGCAGGGCGGGTTTATTACCAAGTCCAATCACCTGCGCGGCGTGCAGTGGGGCGCGCTGAACCTGAACATGGGACAAATGAGCGGCCTGCAGTGGGGCCTGTACAACCAGGCGGAGTCGGTCAGCGGGCTGCAGGTGGGTTTTATCAACTACGCCAAATATATTGACGGGCTGCAAATCGGCGTGCTCAACATCGCCGAAAACGGCTGGTTCCCCGCCATGATTTTGGTCAACGGGCGCTTTTAAAAGCATGCAGCTCAGCAGCGGGCGCAAGAATATGCGCCCGTTTTTTTGCGCCAAAAAATTTTGCGGAGGCGGCCGAAAAAAGTTACAATAAAATTGTCGGGATGCTTTATTTAAGGAGAAAGCCACATGAAAAAACTAGTTCTTACGCTTGCTCTGGCCGTAGCGGCCCTGCCCGCCATGGCTTACGGAAACTCCAATATTAAAGTTTCTTTGTGGGACCGCATTGCCGCCGCCGCCCCCAACAACAACATTGACGAAATCGTCGGTCTGGACCTGGGTATCGGTTCTACCGCCGAGCATGTATCCGGCGTACAGTTTGACTTCATCTACGCCAATACCAAAAATGATTTTGACGGCGTGCAGTGGGCCTGGATTTTGGCCGTAACGCCGGAATTCAAAGGCTGGCAGGCCGCCTTGGTGTCGCTGGCCGACCAGTTCACCGGTTTGCAGTCCGGCTTTATCAACTACAACAAACAGGATTTCACCGGCGTGCAGTGGGGTTTGGGCAACGCCACGGACTCCTTTACCGGCGTGCAGCTGGGTGTGGTCAACTATGCCAGATCCGTCAACGGTCTGCAGTTCGGTTTGATCAACTATACCGAAGACATTCACGGCTTGCAAATCGGTTTGGCCAACATCGCCCGCAACGGCTGGTTCCCGGCCATGATTTTGGTCAACGGACGTTTCTAATCCGTTCGGTTTAAAAAACCGCGCCTTCCGGGGCGCGGTTTTTTTTGCTATAATATATGCAGGTTTATGACCGGCGGGGCGCAACCAAGTTGCAAATCAAAGCCCCTCCCTTCTTAAACCCGGGCGACGGCCGCCGGGGAATCCTCTTCCCTAATTTTGGCCCGGGCCCCACAAGGAGAGTATAATGAGCAACGTATCCATGAAGTCCATGCTGGAAGCGGGCGTGCATTTTGGTCACCAGACGTCCCGCTGGAACCCCAAAATGAGCCGCTACATCTTCGGCGAACGCAACGGGGTACACATCTTAGACCTGCAGAAAACCGCCAAAGAACTCAAAAAAGCCTGCGCTTTTATTAAAGAAGAAGCCAAAAAAGGCTCCAAATTTTTGTTCGTCGGCACCAAAAAACAAGCCCAGGAAGCCATCGCCGCCGAAGCTGCGCGCGCCGGTGTATACTGCATTCATGAAAAATGGCTGGGCGGCACGCTGACCAACTTCCAGACCGTCAAGAAATCCATTGAACGCATGAACGAACTGGAAAAATGGGAAGCCTCCGGCGTATTTAAAGCCATTTCCAAAAAAGAAGCCAGCCGCCTCTCCAAAGAACTGAACCGCCTGCAGAAGCTGCTGGGCGGCATCCGCGAAATGAAAGTGCTGCCGGACGTGGTTTTCGTCATTGACCCGGTGGACACCGCCGGCGCCGTGCGCGAATCGCATGTGCTGGGCATCCCCGTGGTGGCCGTGTGCGACACCAACTGCGACCCGGATTTGATTGACGTGCCCGTGCCGGGCAACGACGACGCGGCCCGCTCCATTAAACTGTTCTGCGCCGCCATTGCCGACGCCGTGCTGGAAGGCAAAGCCGAAGCCGAAGCGGCCAAACAGCCCGCCGAAGTACAGGCCGAAACCGAAGACGGCGAAAAAGCCCCTGCCAACCCGGCCATGGCCCAGGCCTTTGAAAGCGCCATGCTCGCCGGCGAAAAAGCCGAACAGGAAGCGCAGATCCAGGAAAATATTAAATCCGGTATGGAAGCTTCCGAGCAGGTGCAGGCCATGAACGAAGACGCCTCCGCCACCGAAGCCGCCAAAGAAGAAGCCAAAGCCGAAGAGGCCAAAGCGGAAGAATCCGAAGAAAAACCGGCCAAAAAGACGGCTGCCAAAAAAACCGCGGCCAAAAAACCCGCCGCCAAGAAAACGACGGCCGCCAAAAAAACCACGGCTAAAAAAGCCGCCAAGGCCGAAGAAAAAGAAGAAGTAAAGGCCGAAGAAGCCGCTTCCGAAGAGAAATAACCTTATTAACGGGCCGGCTGCGCCGGCCCTACGATTTGACCGTTTAGGAGAAAACAATGTCTTTAGCCGAAAACATTAAGATTTTAAGAGAAAAAA
>DWVB01000058.1 GCA_019120455.1 Candidatus Avelusimicrobium excrementipullorum | reverse complement strand
GTATTCTGGATGGCGGCCGCCGGCATATTTAATTTTGCCGTCAAATACTGCGAATGTACGGCCGCCGTCAAATACCGCGTCCGGCGCGACGGGGAATATGTGGGCGGCCCCATGTATGTGATGACGCGCGTGCTGAAAATGAAGTGGCTGGCCGTTGTCTTTGCCATAGGCACGTTGTTTATGGCGCTGTCGGCCGGAGCCCTGCTGCAGGCCAATTCTATTGCTGACGTACTGCGCGAAGGCTACCGCATCAATCCCTGGTGGGTAGGGTTGCTGGTGGCCGTCTTTACGGGGGTGGTAACCGTCGGCGGCGTCAAACGCATAGCGGCTTACTCGGAATGGCTGGTGCCCATTATGGGCGGGGTGTATTTACTGATTTCGCTGGCCGTTGTGCTTATACACCTGCCGCAGCTGCCGCAGGCCGTGTGGGCCATCCTCTCCGGCGCATTTACCGGAAAAGCCGCCGCGGGCGGAGCCCTGGGAACGGCGGTATATGCGGTATTTATGGCCGCCGTACGCGCCATTGGCTGCGGGGTATCGCGCAGCGTCATGTGCACCGAAGCCGGCCTGGGAAGCGCGGCCATAGCGGCCTGTGCGGCCAAAACGCGCGGCGCGGCGCGCATGGGCATTATTTCGGCCACCTCGGTATTTTGGACGGTGTTTATCTGCCTGCTGTCCGGCCTGGTGGTCGTACTGGCCGGCGACTGGCACAATCCTAATGCCTACGCGGCCAATCTGTGCAACAGCGCGTTTAAAACCGTGCCCTTTTTCGGCACGCCGGCGCTGGTATTTTCTCTGATTATTTTTTCTTTCACCACCATTATCGGCTGGTCGTACTACGGAGAAAAGGCCCTGCAGTTCCTGGGCGGCGGCAGGTGGGCCAAAGCCTGGCGGATATTTTATGTACTGGTCTGTTTGGCCGGCGGCGGCCTGGGGACGGCCTTCTCCCTGGGCTGGACCATTTCTCCGGACGCATTTGAAATCGGTCTAAGCACGCGGTTTACGTGGGGGCTGGCGGTGCTGATGATGACGCTGATGACCCTGCCCAACGTATATATGCTGTGGCGTCTGCGCCATAAACTGAAAACGGAAACGAAAAGAAACTTATCCAAAATCTTCTGACAAAAACCCCGCCGAACAGGCGGGGTTTGCTGTATACAAGAAGCGCTATTTTTGGGACGTCTTTTCCTGTTTTAACAGGACCCGCGCCGCCATGCTGACGTTGCGGCCGGCGGGCTGCTGAAACGGATAGAGGTCAAACTCCGGCATGACGGAATAGAGATGGTCAAAGATGTCGGATTGTATATTTTCGTATTTGCCCCAGTCCGTCGTAGCCGTAAAGCAGTAAATTTCCAGCGGCAGCCCGCCTGTGGTGGGGGCCAGCTGGCGCACCATACAGGTTTGCGTATGGTCTATGGTGGAAAGACTGTTTAAATACGCCACCGCATACGCGCGGAAAGTGCCCACATTGGTCAGGTGGCGGCCGTTTAAAATGCTTTCCTGAATATCATGTTGGGCATTAAACGCACGCACCTCGTTTATTTTTTCTTTCAAATAGCCCGATATCAGCTGTATTTTTTGCAGGCGTTTGAGTAAATCCGCATCCAAAAACTTAATGGTTTCCACGTCAATGTTAATGGCGCGTTTGATGCGCCGCGCACCGCTTTGCACCATGCCGTCCCAATTTTGGAAAGGCTTGGATACCAAATCATAAGCCGGAATATTGATAAACGTATTGTCAAAATTCTGCACGCGCACCGTGGTCAGCGTAATATCGGTCACCGTGCCGTCCGCTCCGTGCGAATCCATGGTAATCCAGTCACCTATTTTCAGCAGCCGGTTTCCGGCCAGCTGTATGCCTGCGGCAAAACCCATAATGGGATCTTTAAAAATCAGCATAAACACCGCACCGGCGGCGGACAAGCCGGTAATCACATACATCGGCTTTTTGCTGATTAAAATGGATACCACCACCAACGCGGCTAACAAATAAACAATTACTTTGCCTACCTGGAATACCCCGCGAAGCGGTACATTGGGGTTCCGCCCGTACAAATGGTCCAGCACATTCAAGGCCGACACGAACAACATCATAAAACAGGCCACCACATAAATACCTACCGCACGGCTCATAAAACCCGCCAGAAGCGCACCCTGTTCCGGCACGAATATGGAATATAAATTAATGGCCACCAAAGCGGACACCGTATACCCCAGCGTTCCCAAAAAGCGGGCGTGTTTCAGCGCCTGCATCAGACGGGGGAAACGTCTGTCCATAAATTTACTGCCAAAAAACAGATGCCCCACCCATTTCACAATTTTAGCCGTCAAATAAATTACAAGCCCAAAAATCAGCACGCTGATAAACTCCGCCGCCAATGCCCGATATTTATCGGATAAAAACGTCAGTACGGAAAACCACTGTTCCACCAACTCGGCAAACATACGCTTCCTCCTTACACGTCCGTGTTTTTTACGGGAAAAGTTATTATAATTAAGTGTATGAAAAAAGTTCTGATTTTGGCAACGGTGCTGTTGGCCTGCGGCTGTTACGCGCCGCTGAACAATTCCGGCGTTTCCACCACCAAAGCCTGGCTGGATATTCCGGCCAAGAAAACCGATTTTGACGGGAAGCAGTTTGACTCCTGCTACCAGTTCCGCCTGCGCTTTGTGCCGGCCGACGCAGAAGCCGCGCTGGACCTGCGCGAGGCGTGCATAAACGCCTGTTGCTGGCGCAGTGACAAAGACGAAGTGATACTGGATTTTAATAAAAATTTTGAACGGAATTTAAAATATTACGGACGGGCCGACAAATATACGCCGGGTAAAATCACGCTGAAGGTATCCCACTCCAATTTGCTTAATACCACCGCCGTCAAAGTCAGCCCGCGCGGGGCCATAAGCCGCAACGGCACGGTAAAACTGAAACGCGAAACGGTGGAAGACCCTGTCCGTCTGGCCCAGATAGAAAGTCAGGCCCGCCTGCTGCAGGCGCGGCGCAACGCGCGGCTGGCTGATGAGCGGGCCGCAGAGGCGGAAGCGGCGGAGATCGCTTCATATGACGATCCCGCCGTCAAACAGCGCGCACTGGACCTGGTACAGCGCACGGAAGGCACCCGCATTGACCGTTATTTCTACGATCTAAATAAAACCTATAACCGGCGCGGATATGTATTTCTGCTCAGCGAACGTTTCTATTCGGCGGCGCCGCTGGGCAATTATGTCTACCGAGTGGCCTGCAACGCCAAAGTGCAAAGCGGAGTAAACGCACACAACCTAACAAACCGCACCGTCAGCTGCGGCGTGTGGAGAGCGGACTTAAAAGCAGGCACCGTATCCCCCGCAGACGGTACGGCACGGCGCATAAAAACGTTAAATTAAATTTTTTACATACATAAACAGAAAGCGCAAGGCTAAAAAGCCTTGCGCTTTTGTTTCAGCAAATGAAGAGCAAAACTTAATACACGGAATTCCACTCTCTGGTAGTTAAGACAAAATGCACGCGGCGGTTGGTCAGGCGGCCTTCTTTGCTGTTATCCAGCGTCAGCGGCCGGTCCGCCCCGTACGAATGAATGCGTATGCGGTCAGCCAATACGCCGCGGCTGACCAAATAAGACTTCATGGCCGCGGCGCGGGAGGCGCCCAGCCAGTAGTTATAATCTTTATCCCCCACCACGTCCGTATTGCCTTCTATAATCAGCTTCATGCTCGGGT
>DWVB01000003.1 GCA_019120455.1 Candidatus Avelusimicrobium excrementipullorum | reverse complement strand
ATCGCGCCTCAGGCGGCAAAGCGCTTTTCTAACGGCGCGCTTACTTCTTGCCGCAGCACTGCTTGTACTTTTTGCCGCTGCCGCAGGGGCAGGGGTCGTTGCGGCCGATTTTCGGCCCTTCGTGCACGACGGTTTCCACTTTGGGCACGCCACCGGCCTGTTCGGCTTTTAATTCGGTCTCATGGGCTTTCATCCATTTTTTCATCTGGCGTATGCTTTTAAAGTCCACGCCGTCTTTTTCCATGCGTTTGGCAATGTCTATAAAACGCTGTTTGATTTGCGGGTCTTTGAGTTTATTTTTAATCATGCCCGGCAAAGAATCTATCTCCCGCTCAATGCGCTCTTCAATGCTTTCTTTTTTGGCGGAAGATTTGGCCGTTTCCGGCGCGGCAGCATTTGCCGGCGCCTGTTCCTCGGCGGTTTTTTTCTTAAACGGATTCCACATACTGCTTTAACTCCTTCCTATGAAATTAGCGGAGCAAGTTCTCCACAAAATTTTTAATAATTTCTGCCTTCTCAAAATAATGTTTGCTGCGCGGCACCACCAGGCGGTTGGGGTGCTTTTCCCAGATTTTTAAAATTCTGTCGTCAATGTCAAAAGCCTGCTGCAGCGTTTCCGTGCGTACGTTGGTGGCCTGGTAAAAATCCTTCTCCGGCGGAGGGGAGAGATGAATTACCGCGTCGTAGCGCGCCAGCTCGGCCTCCAGGGTGCTGTTCATGGCTTTAAAGAAATCTTCGGGGCCTTTGGGCCAGTATACGGCACCGTCTATGGAGCCGCGGTCGCACACCACCAGCTGCGCCGAAGATGTGGCGTCCGCCAGATGTTCCAGCTGGTGCACGGTATAAAAAATGATGCGCTGTGCGTGTTCAATATGCAGCGGGCTGTTGTCCTTGCGCGGGAAGCCGCCGCTGTAAATCAGCGTGGCCGCTTCCTGCACCAACTCTATTTTATTTCCGAACGTTTCTTTTAAAATGGACAGCGCGGTGGTTTTGCCGCCGCTGGGGCCGCCGGTCAAAACGATTTTCTTTTTGTTCATTTTTTCTCCTCCTGGGGAAGAAGGGTATCTATAAAATCTTTAATGATGCCGGCCTTTTGGAAAAAATGATCCATAGACGGCAACACCATGCGGTTGGGGTGTTTTTCCCAAATTTTTAAAATTTTACGGTCAATGCGGGAGGCTTCCTCCAGCGTTTCCGTGCGTACGCGCGTGGACTGGTAAAACTCGGCCTTGAGCGGGGGGGAGAGATGAATCACCGCGTCATAACGGGCAATTTGTTCGTCCAGCGTGGTGCCCATGGAGGCAAAAAAGTCCTCTATGCCTTCGGGCCAGTATACTGCCGCGTCCACGGTGCCGCGGTCGCAGACAATTAAATCGGCCGCGGAGGTTTGCATGGCCAGGCTTTCCAATTGTTGTGTGGCATAGAAAATAATGCGCTGGGCCGTGCGGACGTGCTCGGGGCTGCCGTCTTTGCGCGGGAAACCGCCGCTGAAAATCATGGTAGCCGCTTCCGGCACCACTTCAATCTTGCTTCCGAAGGTTTCTTTCAGCACCGACAGTGCGGTGGTTTTTCCGCCGTTGGGCCCTCCGGTAATGGCAATGCGTTTTGTCATTTGTTTTCCTCCTGCGCCTGCGCGGCGGGTTGGACAACCTGCGCTTTTATCAGCGCGTCATTTAACGCTTCCAAATAGAGTCCTTTCATTTCCTCAAAATCCGCCATTTGTTTTTCGGGTACGGAGCGAAGGGCGGAATTGCGGTTTTTCATCTTTAAAAAGTCTATAAATTTATTGTTCTGCTTGATACGGAAGTCCAAATGCGGCCCCGTGGAAAGGCCCGTGCTGCCCACATAGGCAATCGTGTCGCCCTGCGTCACTTTGGCCCCTTTTTTGGTTTTCTTGGCAAAGCGGCTTAAATGTCCGTAAGACGTAACGTAATTGTTGGCGTGGCGCACTTCCACATAATTGCCGTAGCCGCCTTTTTTGCCGGCAAAAGTGACCACTCCGTCGGCCACCACCTGTACGGGCGTGCCCGTGGGGGCGGCGTAATCTATGCCCAGGTGCGGGCGGCGTATGCGCAGAATGGGGTGCATGCGGTTGGGATTAAAGCGCGAGGAAATACGTACGCCGCGGAAACTGATGGGCGATTTTAAGAACATTTTTTTGGTAATTTTTCCGGTCTGGTCAAAAAATTCGTCATTGTAGTAAAAAGCATAGTTTTCGCCGGTGACCTGGCCTTTGTACATGGCGGCCACCAGGTCCTGGCCGGTGATGGTGCCGTCTGCCGTATAATGTTCTTCCCACACGGCGGCGAACTGGTCGCCGTTGCGGGTTTCGGTGTTAAAGTCTATGTTCCAGGAGAAAGCGTCGGTCAGGTCCACAATCAGCGGTACGGTGACGTCGTCTTTGAGCATGGAAGCAAAAAGGGAGTCTTTAATTTTGCCGGCGGTGCTTTTTACGCGGGTGTGAATTTCCACGTCGGATTTGCCCGCCACCAGCTGCCCGCCCGCATTGGCCACAAAATAGCGCGTCAGCCCCTGGTTGAGCAGCAGCATGGCAAAGGTGCCGTCATCCGCGGTGGATATGGAATAAGTATCGTTTTTCTGCAGTTTGCGCGTATCTACGACGGAATTTAATTTGTCCACGATTTCCGACACTTCCACATTGTCCAGGCCCGCTTCCTGCAGGGCTACATAGACGGGCTTTTGTCCTACGGTAAAATCCTGGGCGTAAATTTCTTTTTGGTACGAATTGATTTCTTCCAGATGGTTTTTCTCGCGCGTAATTACCACGGTCAGCACCGTAGTCAGCACGATCACCGCCAGCGTCAGCGAATAAAACATCAAATCGTGGTAGCGGCGGTAATGACGGTTAAAAAAAGCAATCAGTTTTTTATACATAGACGCGCAAAGGGGCGGCCGGTGTCCGGCCGCCCCGTTTCATTTATTTCTGGTCTTTTAAGAAAGAGCACAACGCAATGGCGTTGAGTTTGACTTTCGGGTCATCGGCGCGCGAAGGCAGAATGACCGGAATGGTCGGCCCGACCAACACGGCCGCCGCTTCCATATGGTCGCCGAAGAAAGCCAGGGCCTTATAAAGCGGGTTGCCCGCGTCCAGGTCCGGCAGCATCAGAATGTCTGCATTGCCGGCCACCTGTTTGCCCGTAATGCCTTTTTCGGCGGCTTTCTTTTCGGACAGGGAAATATACAGGTCATACGGTCCTTCCACCACGCAGCCCGTGATTTTGCCTTCCGCATTCATTTTGGCCAGTTCGGCCGCGTCCACCGTGCTGGGGATTTTTTCATTGACTTTTTCCACGGGGCACACGCAGGACACTTTGGGGTTTTCCAGGCCCAGTTTGTGCATGGTGTTGACGGCGTTCTGAATGATTTTGGCTTTTTGTTCCAGCGTCGGGGAAATGACGACGGCGCTGTCCGTCACCGCGAAGGGTTTTTTGTATTTCGGCGTGCTGAACAGCACAAAGTGCGACAGCAACGCCCCTTCCGGCACCAGGTGGGCTTCTTTGTTTAAAATAGCCTTCATGTAATATTTGGTGTCCACCAGGCCTTTAATCAAAAAGTCGCCTTTGCCGGCCAAAATCTGGTCTACGGCCAGTTTGCACATGGTGGGGACGTCTTCGCAGTCAATGAATTCAAACTTTTCTTCCGGCAGGCCGGCGGCCTTGACCATTTCTTTTACCTGGGCAATCGGCCCGATGAGAATACCGTGGGAAATCAATCCGTTGTCATCGGCCATTTTAATGGCTTCCAGGGCTTCTGCATTGTTCGCGCCCGGGACGACCACGCGGTTGGATTTGCCTTTTACCTGATTAATCAGGTCTTCAAAGCTCTTAAACTTCATATGTATATACTCCTTTTATTACGAATAATGTTTCACTAAAGAGGGATCTTCCAGCGCGCGGCGCGCCGCATCGCGCAGGGCGTCTTTTTCTTCGCTGCCCGGATAGACGTAAATGGGGGCTATCCACCCCACCTGGCGCGCAATTTCATGCGGAATGTATTTGCTGAACATCAGGCCGCCGGTCAGCGCAATGAAATCCACTTTTCCTTCCAGCACCACGGCCAGGGCGCCGATTTCTTTGGACATTTGGTAAATCATGGCGTCCAACGCCTCTTTAGCCTTTTCTTTGGTGCAGTGAATCAGTGAGCCCGGGCGTTTTTTGCCCGTGCGGATAAATTCTTCCAGTTCTTTGACATCATAGGTGCCCGTATAAGCGGCCAAACCGCCTTTGCCGCGCATTTTCAGGCGTATGTCTTTTTGGGTGTATTTGCCGGAAAAGCACATGCTCACCAGCCCCGCGCACGGCACGGTGCCGCTGCGCTGCGGGGTCATGGGACCTTCGCCTTCATAGCCGTTGCTGACGTCCACCGCTTTTCCGTTGCGGTGCGCGCCGATGGATATGCCGCCCCCGCCGTGGCAGACGATACAGCGCACGTCTTCATATTTGCGCCCGTGTTTTTCGGCAATCAGCCGCGCCACATGGCGCTGGCTTAACGCGTGAAAAATGGAGATGCGCGGGTTTTCCGCCATGCCGCTGTAACGTGCAATAGGCTGCAGCTCGTCAATCACCACCGGATTGGCGATAAAGCTGGGGCATTTGGCATATTGGGCGATGTCACGCGCCAGAATGCCGCCTAAATTGCTGGGGTGTATGCCGCCGTAACGGCCCGTTTCCAGGTCGGACACCATTTGATCGTTGACGGCGTATACGCCGCCTTCCACGGAGCGGATAAATCCGCCGCGGCCGATAACGGCGTCAATTTCTTTGAGCGGCACTTTGTGATCCAAGAGATAGTCCAAAATCAGTTTGCGGCGCAGCGGCAGCTGTTCGGTCACGTTTTTGCCTTCGTAGGGTTCCAAATCGGTAATGGAATAACGCACCGTCACTTCAAAGACGGGTTTGTCCCCGCGATAATAACCTATATCGTCGGAAGTAGAGCCCGGATTGATAACCAAAATATTATATTTTTTGGAGGGTTCGCTGTGCATTTGCCTATATTTTAACATTTTACGCGCTCTGACGCCTGCCGGCCCAAGCGCGCGGGCTTTTTTCTTAATTTTTATCAGCAAATCTTTGGGATCAAGGTGTGTGTTCATGGGGGGTCTCCGTCAGTTTGCCCCGCACATACAGGGCAAAATTCTTTAGGAAAAACAAATCGTCCTTTTCCAGTTCCGCCTTGCGCACCAGCGCACGCAGCAAGGCTTTGCGCTGGGCGGGGGTATAGTCCGTGCGAAAGCCGCTCTGCACCATCAGCCCTTCCAGCTCGTCTATAACCAGTTCCGTCTGGGCAAACGTCGCCCGCTCCAGCGGGTGCGCCGCGGCCGCGGGGGCCGCCTGGCGCGAAAGTTCGTAGCACGTTAAAATAACGGCCTGCGCCAAATTTATGGACGGCTGTTTGGCGCGTGTCGGAATATGCAGAACGGCGGTGCATAAACCGATGTCGTCATTGGACAGGCCCGTTTTCTCATTGCCGAACACCAGGGCGGTTTTGCCCTGCATCTGTCCGGCCAGCCACGCCGGCAAATCCGGCAGGGCGATGACGGGCTGGTCCAGCCGGCGGTTTTTCAGGGCGGTGGTGGCCAGCGTCAGCACGCAGTCCGACAGCGCCTGCGGCAGGGAGTCAAACAAACGGGCCGACTGCATAATATCCTGTGCGCCCACCGCGCTGACCGCGTCGCGCCAGCTCGGCGCATACGGGGTTACCACGCGCAGATCCGTCAGGCCGAAATTGGCCATGGCCCGCGCCGCCGCGCCTATATTATTGGGGTCGCGCGGGCTGACCAGCACGACGGCAAAATCGCGCGTCATCGGGCCAGCGCGTCCGCCACGGCTTCGCTGACCGTGGGGTGCGGGAAAACCACGTTGCGCAGCTGCTGCACCGTAAATCCCGCCTCCAGCGCCACGGTGAACAGGCTGATAATTTCAGAAGCATTGGGCGCGGCCAGGCAAACGCCCAGCAGTTTGCCGCTGTCCTTTGCGCTGATAATTTCCACAAATCCTTCCGCTGCGTCCTGCGTCAGGGCGCGTCCGTTGGCCAGCATAAAGGCTTTTTGCACTTTCACGTCCAGCCCGCGCTGCTGCGCCTGCGTGCGCGTCAGCCCCACGCTGGCCAGCTCCGGCGAAGTGTACACCGCGCTGGGGATTAAATCATTATTGTATGTTTGCGGCTGCCCGCAAATGTTATGCGCGGCCACTTCGCCCTGGCGCGTGGCGGCGTGCGCCAACAGGGAAAATCCCGTTACGTCCCCCGCCGCGTAAATATGGTCTTTGACCTGCATGGTTTGGGGGTTGACCCCCTGCAGGCCTTTGCGGTTCCAGGCCAGGCCCGTGTTTTCGGGGTGCAAATCCGTCAAATCACAGCTGCGGCCGATGGCCACCAAAATATCGTCCGCTTCCAGTTCCGTGCCGTCGGAGAGGGAAATAATCTTTCTGTCCCCGTCCAGCCGCACGTCGGCGGCCTGTTTGCCGGTCAGCAGGTGTACGCCTTTCTTTTGCAGTTTTTGGGCCAGCAGGCGCGAGAGGCTTTCTTCCATAGCGGGCAGCAGTCGCGGCTGCATTTCCACCACGCTGACCTCTACGTTTAAAGAGGACATTAGTGAAGCAAATTCGCAGCCTATCACTCCGCCGCCGATAATGGCCAGGCGTTTGGGCAGGCGCGGGATTTGAAAGATATTGCTGTTGTCGTAAATTTTATCGCGTATTTTGTCAAACGGCGGCGGCACAAAAGCCGTGGAGCCGGCAGCGATAATGATGTAATCAAAGGAAAATTCTTTGGTGCCTTCGGCGGTGCGGGCCGTCAGCGTATGTGCGTCTTTAAACGCTGCGGCGGCGGGAACCACGTTGATTTTGGCCTGCTTAAACAGGACGCCGATGCCGCCGGTCAGCTTGCGCGTGACGGCCAGCTGGCGGGCCTGTATTTTGGGCCAGGACAGCTGCCCCAGCAAAGCCTGCGCCTGCGTTTCGGCCCCGTCTTCACAAAAACGGGCGATATCCCGCACGGCGTCAAAGCGGTGCGCCGCGTCCAGCAGGGATTTGGAGGGAATGCAGCCGCTGTTGAGGCACACCCCGCCTAACAAGTCTTTTTCAAAAACGGTCACTTCCGCGCCCAAGCGCGCGGCGGCCAGGGCGGCCGGATAGCCGGCGGGACCCGCTCCGATGACGGCAACTTTTAAAGCCATATGTCTCCCTAAAATAAAAAATGCCAAACTTTCTTGTATTCTAGCATTAAAACGGCGGGAAAAAACATATAATTAAGTTATGTCCCAAAAACAAAAGCCTTCTTACCTGGGCCACCGCCAGCGGCTGCGTGACAAATTCGCTTCCGGCGGGCTGGATCCTTTTTTGGACCATGAAACGCTGGAGCTGCTGCTGACGTATTGCATTGCGCGGCGCGACACCAAGCCCGCGGCCTGGGCGCTGGTAAAGCGTTTTGGCAGTTTGTCGGCGGTGCTGGACGCACCGTATGAAGAGCTTTGCGCCGTTAAGGGCGTGGGGGAACAAAGCGCGCTGTTTTTAAAACTTATCCGCGCCGTGTTTAAAAAATATTCTTTGGAAGACGTAAAAAACCGCGTCACTATTCGTACGCCGGAACAGGTGCTGGAGTATTGCCAGGCGTCTTTGGCCGGACAGACGGACGAATGCCTGGAGCTGATTTATCTGTCCGTGCGCAATACGGTGATAGGTACGGAAGTGGTGGCCCGCGGCGGGCTGGACCGCGTCAGCGTGTCCCCGCGCACCATTGTGGAGCGGGCGCTGGCGGCCAAAGCGGCGGCGGTGATTTTGGTGCACAATCATCCTTCGGGAGACCCGACCCCGTCCATGGAGGACGTGGTGCTGACCAAAGAAACTGCCCGCGCGGCGGCGCTGTTGGGCATTACCGTGCATGATCATATTATTATAGGCAAAGGCGCGCATTACAGTTTAAAAGCCAACGGGAAAATATAATGAATGTACTAAAAGAAGTGCTAAAACACCAGGTGTATCCGGCCATGGGCTGTACCGAACCGGTATCCGTGGCCTTATGCGGCGCCTATGCGGCGCAGCTGCTGGGGCAGGCCCCCGCCAAAGCCGTGTTCCGGCTGGACCCGGGCACTTATAAAAACGGCTGCGGCGTACGCATCCCCAATACGGACGGCGAGAAAGGCAATTTGCTGGCGGCGGCCATGGGGCTGCTGATTGCCCGTCCGGACCTGCAGATGGAAATTTTGTCCGGCGCGGATAAAGAGCTGGTGGCGCGCGCCAAAGAGCTGGTGGCGCAGGGCAAAGTACGGCTGGAAGTGGCACCGGAAAAACATTGTTTTTATATAGAAGCCTCCGTGGAAGGCGCAAACGGCGCCAAAGCGGCCTGCGTTATAGAAGGCAGCCATACGGAAGTGGTGTATCTGGCCAAAGACGGACGGACGCTGAAAGATACGCGCAAAAAAGAAGAAAAAACGGCCTGCTGCGCTTTTAAGGACGCACTGAAAAAAGCCACGTTGGCGGATTTGATTGCCTGGGCCGAAGCCGCGGACGCGGATGATTTGGCCTATATTAAAAAGGGCGTGGAAATGAATTTAAAAGCCGCCGAAATGGGCCAGGCTCTGCAAAAAGTGGGCTTTTACATTAAAGAACTGGTGCGCAAGAAACTGCTGCAAATGGATTTAATTTCTTCCACCAAAATTTTGACCGCCTGCGCGGCCGACGCGCGCATGGACGGTCAGTCCGTGCCCGTAATGAGCAGCGGGGAGTCGGGCAATCAGGGCGTAGTGACTATTTTGGTGCCGTGGAAAGTGGGCAAAGAAATGGAAGTGCCGGAAGAAACGATTTTAAAGAGCATTGCGCTGTCGCATTTGCTGAACGGATACGTTAAGGTGTTTACCGGAGAGCTGGCCCCTATTTGCGGCTGCGCCATTGCCGCCGGCGTGGGCGCGACGGCTGCTATTGTGTATCAGCAGCGCGGGGGCAATATCCCCGCCATTACGCTGGCTATTAATAATATCATCAGTGACATCGGCGGTATGCTGTGCGACGGCGCCAAAAGCGGCTGTGCGCTGAAAGTGGTCAGCTCCACCGATGCGGCCATACGAGCCGCCTTTATGGGTATGCACGATTACGGCATTACGGAGGTGGAAGGTTTTGTGGGACGCAGCGCCGAAGAAACCATACAAAACCTGGGCAGTATTTCCACCGTGGGTATGAGCGCGGTGGACCCGATGATTGTGGATATCATGCAGGAAAAAACCGCAAACAAATAGGAAAAATATAGAAATAAAAACCCCGCGTCTTATAGGACGCGGGGTTTTTGATATCGTAAATACGACTAGGCCTGCTGCGCCTGTTCCGGCGTGTGTTTGTATTTAAAGATAAACGCAAACGCAATGGCGATAACCAGCGCATACGCGGCGAAGATAAACCAGGACGAGGCCCAGCCCGACGCTATGGCCTGCGACACGTCCGCCGGATACACCGCTCCTTGTGCCAGCGCGCCGTGCGCGGCGGTGTAAGCGTTTTGCGGGGCATAGACAAAGCGGTTGATGATTTCCTGCGCACCCAGCGTGCCGATGGTGGCGCCTATGCCGTTGGTCATCAGCATAAACAGCCCCTGCGCGCTGGAGCGGATGGAAAGGTCGGTTTCCTTTTCCACAAACAGCGAGCCGGACACGTTGAAAAAGTCAAACGCCACGCCGTATACAATCATGGACAGCACCAACATGGATATACCCGTTATCGTTACGGGGTTGCCCACGCCGAACAGCCCAAAGCGCAGCACCCAGGCAAACATGCTGATCAGCATGACTTTTTTGATGCCGTAGCGTTTTAAGAAAAACGGAATGAGCAAGATACAGAACGTTTCGGAGAGCTGGGAGAGAGAAATCAGGGCGTTTGCATTGCTGGCGCCCCAGCTGCCGGCCAAGCCTTCCAGGGAGTTGTAGCTGTTAATAAACGGGTTGGCGTAACCGTTGGTGATTTGCAGGCAGCTGCCCAGCAGCATGGAGAAAATGAAAAACACGGCCATTTTTTTCTGCTTAAACAGCTTGAACGCGTCCAAACCCAACGCCTGCGCGAAGGATTTTTTCTCTCCGCTTTGGCTGACGGGGCAGTTGGGCAGCGTAAAGCTGTACAGGCCCAGCACCAGCCCCAGCGCGCCGGAGAGGTACCACTGCGCATAGGTGTTTTGAAAGCCGGTAAAGTTGGACACCAGCATCGTGCAGATAAAACCCACCGTGCCCCAAATGCGCAGCGGGGGAAAAGCCTGCACGGGGTCCAGGTTTACGGAGTGCAAGGCTGTGTAAGACACGGAATTGGCCAGCGCGATGGTGGGCATATACAGCGCCACGCTGAGCAGGTAAAACGTATAAATGGAGCCGAAGCTGACGGGCGACTGAGAACCGAAATAAGCCGCGCACATCATAAAGAAACCGGCCAACATATGGCACAGCCCCAGCATTTTCTGGGCCGGCAGCCAGCGGTCGGCCAAAATGCCGATGACGGCGGGCATAAATAAAGACACAAAGCCCTGCGTGGCGTAGAACAAACCGATGTGCTGCGCCTGCCCCACGTTGGCCAGGAAGGCCCCCATGGAGGTTAAGTACGCGCCCCAGACGGCGTACTGAAGGAACAACATAATGACTAAGCGCAATTTCATTTTCATAAATGTTGGTTGAACGGCAATTTTCTCCGTGTTAAAATAACGGCTGGCAGTCGGGGCGGCGCAAGGCCGCTTCCAAAACCCATTGTACAAAAAATATATAATATGTGTATGTGCCGCGGGCGTGCCCGCGCAGGGAGGATGTATGGCAGATTACAGCTTTGACGTAGTAAGCAAGGTGGATATGAATGTCATTGCCGAGGCCGTCAGCGCCGCCGGCAAAGAAATTTCCAACCGCTATGATTTTAAAGGCACCAATTCTAATATTGAATTAAACGAAAAAGAAAACGAACTCAAACTCACGTCCGCCGATGAATACAAAGTCGCCGCACTGCGCGACGTACTGTTTACGCGCCTGGCCAAACGCGGCGTGGCGCTGAAAAACCTGACGCAGGGCAAAGTGGAGGCCGCCTTGGGCGGCAACGCCAAACAGAGCATTAAAATCCAGCAGGGTATTCCGTCGGAGAAAGCCAAAGAAATTTCCCGTTACATTAAGGACTGCAAACTCAAAGTGGCCGCCTCCATTCAGGGGGATCAGCTGCGCGTGTCGTCCAAATCCAAAGACGAACTGCAGGCCACGCAGGCCAAACTGCGCGAAAAAGATTTTGGGCTGGACCTGCAATTTACCAATTACAGATAGGAGTATACATGAAAAAAATCCTTTTAGTCTTACTGGCCGCCGTCTGCTGTGCTCCGGCCTATGCCGCACAGGACGAAGCGCTGAACTTTTACCAGCGCCAGGCTTTAATGCGCGGGGACGGCAGCCGCGCCGACCGCGCTTTTGCTTCCGCTCTGGCGCGTGAAACGAAACTCTGGGCCGCCCAGCACCCGCAAAACGACGAACTGAAAACCGCCCTGCTGATGCAGGCCGATTATAATCTGCGCGCCGGAAACGACGCCGAAGCCCTGGTCGCGCTGTACCAGGTGCGTTTTTATTTTCCGTCGGCCCAGGATTTGACGCTGCTTTCTTCCAGCGTGGAGCAGGCGATGGAAAGCATCAACCGCGGCCAAAAAGGCCAGGCCCTGAAACTGCTGGCGGTCAATACCGAAGGCATGACGCGCGAGCAGCAGCAGGCCGTATTGCTGGAAACCTTGGTAAAAGGCAATTTAAAAGGCACATATGAGCCGGTCAATGATCTGTTTGACGCGTTTTTCCTTTCTTATCCAAACAGCAAGCTGACCGACAAACTGACGCTTCTGCAGGGCGACTGGCACCGTCAGAACGGCAATTACAATGCCGCCGTGCTGGCGTATAAAAAAGTCAACGAGCTCTTGCCGGACACTCCTTACAAGGCCGCCAGCCTGCGCATGACTGCCGACGTGTATGCCGGCGATTTGGAAGATTATGAAACGGCCGCCGCGCTGTATGCCCAGGTGCTGAAGCAGTATCCCGATTCCAATGAAACGGGCGTGGTGTACAAACATTTGGCCGTAATGGAAGAAAACCGCAAAGATTATGCCGCGGCCATGGGCTGGTATGACAAAGCCATTGCCGCGCTGGGGCAGCGTCCCGCCGCTTATGAAGCGTGGACAGGAAAGGCTGACGTATTGCAAAAAAACAAAGACTATCAGGCCGCGTATAATACCTTGCTGCAGGCGGCGGAACTGTTTAAAGAGGACGAAAGCAAATATGTTTCCGCTTTGGAGCAAGCGGCTGAACTGGCGCAGCGCCGCCTGAAAAATCCCTCCCTGCGCGCTGGCGCGCTGGAAAAGGTTTTGCTGGCTTATCCCGCCGCACAGAGTGCGCCCCGGGTGTTATATGACCTGGGATACACCTATGAACAAATGGGCAAGAACGCCCAGGCCGAGGAAACCTATAAACGCCTGATCATCAATTATCCGACGGATAAATACGCTTCTCGCGCCCAAAGCCGTTTGAGCCGGCTGGAAAAATAAAAAGAACCTTTCTTTCCCCGTCTTTTCAAAAAAAGACGGGGATTCTTTATGCCGCCAAAGGTTTGTTAAAATATATTTATGGAACTTTTAGCGCAAGTTTGGGATATTTTTCTGCATTTGGACGTACATTTAAACGCCTGGGCCGGCACGCTGGGCCCGTGGCTGTATGTGGTGCTGTTTGCCGTGGTGTTTTGCGAAACGGGGCTGGTAGTCACGCCGTTTCTGCCGGGGGACTCTTTGCTGTTTGCGGCGGGGGCTTTGGCTTCCCGCGCCGGCAGCCCCATTAATTTGTGGATTTTAATTCCCGTTATTTTCGCCGCCGCCGTCATCGGCGACAGCGTCAACTACGAAATCGGCAAATGGCTGGGGCCCAAGGTGTTTACCCGCAAAGACAGCTGGCTGTTAAACCAAAACCACTTGCACAAGGCCCACGCATTTTACGAAAAATACGGCGGCAAAACCATTATTTTGGCGCGTTTTATTCCCATTATCCGCACGTTTGCTCCGTTTGTGGCGGGGATTGGAAAAATGACCTATTTGCATTTTATTTCTTATAACATTATCGGCGCGGCAATGTGGGTATTGTTGTTTGTCTTTGGCGGATACTGGTTTGCCGATTTGCCGCTGGTGCAAAATCATTTCCATTACGTCATTGTAGCCATTATCGTTATTTCCGTTTTGCCCGCCGTTTATGAAGTGTGGGCCGAACGGAGGAAAAGCAAGAAGAAATAAAGGCTGCGGCCGCGGACGTGCGCTTCACTTTGCATTTGTCGGCCGTTTGCCGCCGGTTCGGGGTTTAGGCTTTTGCCGGTAATGTGCGGCAGTTGTTTGTTTTACAAACAAAAATCCATATCATCTGCGCAGTCTGCTTCCGCCACCGTTCGTGGCGGCGCTATTTTTCTTCTTCCGGCAGTTCCACCGGCAGATGTCCCTGAGGGCGGATATTGCCTAAAATAATATTGGCCGCCGTCTGCAAAACATATTTGTTTAATCCGTAGGTGGCCAGCACGGTGTGTGCGTTGGGATAGCTGGGAATATCGTACGGACTCATGGTGGAAATGAACACATTGCGCGGATATTCTTCAAATAAGGCGTTAATCGTGTTTTTCTGGTTGATGTTGGTGCGGTCGGCCCATTGGAGGCTGGTGACTACCAGCAGGTCTGCCCCGTCGGCGCATTCCCGCGCGCGGCGCGCGTCCACGGCACGCGGCGTCATGGCCGCGTTATAGCTGCGTATGCGCCAGCCCTTTTCCAAAAACGGTTTGGAAAAACTCATCAACTGGTCGGCAAAACGTGAAGGCGCAAAAAACACCGCGCATACGGTGGGTTTTTTCCCGTCCGTCTGCGGTTTAAAAGGGATTAAGTTGGCGCGGTCCCGTACAAGGGTGACGGATTCATTGCTGATTTTTTCCAGTTCCGCCTGGTAGGCCTTGTCTATCGGCGCGGGGACGGGCCGCGGTCCGTCCAAAAGTCCTAGGCTTTTTTTCAGTTCAAATATTTTGTGCGCCGAATCTTCCGCCCGCTGGCGCAAAGCCGCGCTTTGTTCCACCTGCCTGTAAATGCGGTTAAAGGTAGTCTGCGGTTTAATATAGCGGCCCAGCAGAATTAAATCCGATCCGGCCTCCAACGCGCGTACGGCGCAGTCGGCTATGGTGCAAAAAGAGGTGGCGGATTTCATATCCAGGCTGTCGGTAACGATAATTCCTTGAAATCCCAGCTGCGTGCGCAGCAAATCCTGCAAAATGGGACGGGAAAATGTGGCAATATTTTTATTGTCCAGTGCCGGATAGAGTATGTGGCTGGTCATCACGCCCTGTACGCCGTTTTGCACGGCGCGGGCGAACGGGGCGATGTGGATTTGGCGCAGTTCTTTGTCGGAGGCTTTCACAACCGGCACCTGATAGTGCGAGTCTACCGACGTGTCCCCGTGCCCCGGGAAATGCTTTACCACGCTGATAATGCCTGCCGCCTTAAATCCATTCATTAAAGAGAGGCCCATTTTGGTTACATTGGCCGGATCGGAACCGAAAGAACGCACGCCGATGATGGGATTGTGCGGATTGCTGTTTACGTCCAGCACCGGAGAAAAATTAACGTGCACGCCGGTGCGGCGCAGTTCCTGCCCCGCCAGATAGGCTATGGAAGCGGCGCCGTCCTCGTCGCCCGAAGCGGCCAGCATCATATTGGTGGGCAGATAGTCAAAGCCCAGCGTAATGGGCGTATATACCGTGCCGCCTTCATAATCAATGGCGATAAGCAGCGGAATTTGGTGCGGGCTTTTTTGGGCCCAGCCCTGCAGTTTGTCTATCAGCTGTTTGGTTTCTTTGAGGGAATAGTTGCCCCACTGAATCAGCACGCCGCCCACTTTGCCGCTTTCTATGACGGGGCGGAAAATTTCGGCGCTGTCCACATCGGCAAAGACTACCAGCGTCTGCCCCAGTTTTTCTTCCAGTGACAAATCTTCAAAACGCGTTTGCGCCGCCCCCGTCAGGGCCGCGGCCAGCAGCGTCAGGCAAAGCAGGGTTTTTTTAATCATGTCCTTTTATGTGCAGCAATACAATTTCCGACGGGGCGAAAAAGCGCAGCGGCACGCCCCAGTAAAACATGCCCGAAGTGACGTAAATTTTGGACTGCGGCCCCGTTTCATACAGGCCGTATATATAGGGGTAAACGCGTTTGACAAAAAAGTTAAACGGAAAAATTTGCCCGTTGTGCGTGTGCCCGCTGAGCATCAGCGGGATATGATGCCGTGCGGCCGTTTCGGTTAAAAGCGGCTGGTGGCTGAGCAGGATGCGCGCGCGGTTCGGGTCGGTCTGCTGCAGCAGGCGGTCCAGCTGCTCCGCGGTGACGCGCGCGGTGCGTATGTCGTTTATGCCGATCAGCTGCAGTCCGTTGGGCAGCGTCAGGATTTCATTGTCCAGGCGGCGGATACCGGCCTGGCGGAAAAACTCTGCCGACCCGTCATACCCTACATAATACTCGTGATTGCCGAATACGCCAAAGGAGCCGTATTTGGTTTGAAAACCGGCCAGGGCCTGGGCGTATTTTTGGCGCTGCATGCCGTATTCAAACAAATCTCCCAAAATAAACAGCGCGTCCGGCTGATGTTCTTTTAAACGGGACAGGGCTTTTTCAAAACGCGCCAGCGATACGCCTTCGCCCAGGTGACTGTCGGAGATGACGGCCGCGGTCATTTCCGGCGCGCCCGCAATGGTGATATCCAGGTGTTTGATGGAAGGCTGCCGCAGGCCGCCGTATACAGCCATTATGCTGACGGCGGCCATACATATCAGGCTTAGCGGCCCCAGCACGGCTTTGGCCTGAATATGCAGCAGGGAGCATATGCCCTGCAGTACCGCAAAAAGCATAACGGCAAAAAATAAAATAAACACCAGCCCCGCATAGGCATAGGCCAGGTAATAGGCTATACTTTCCAGCGTGCCGTAATGCGTGCGCGTATACACCATGGCCCCGCGCATGAGCGCCGTCAGGACAACGGGCAGGACGACGGCGGGAATTTTCCAGCCGACGGCGGGGAAGATAAAATACAGCCACAGCCCGATGACCGCCTGCATCACGAGCAATATCAAACTGGCAAAGACAAAAAAGCTCATAAAAACCCCGCAAATGAAATTTCCGCATGTTTTATGCGGCGGCAGAAAAGCCCTTACTTCTTATTTTAAAAAATTTCGCATAATAAGTATAATATATCTATACGCAATTTATATTTTATACGAGGATATATTTACCATGACAGTCAGAGTCAGATTTGCCCCTTCTCCCACCGGATTTTTGCACATAGGGGGCGTGCGCACGGCGCTTTTTAACTATCTTTTTGCCAAGAAAAACAAGGGCACTTTTTTGTTGCGCATAGAAGACACCGATGAAGAACGCAGCACCCAGGCGTCCACGGACGCGATTTTTGAAGGGATGCAGTGGATGAAATTGAACTGGGACGAAGGCCCCATGCCCGACGGCACCAACAAAGGCCCCGACGCTCCGTATTACCAGGCCCAGCGTGCGGATATGGGCATTTATAAAAAATACATTGACCAGCTTTTGGCCGAGGGCAAAGCCTATAAATGCTATTGCACGGAAGAAGAACTGGAAGCCAACCGCCAGAAATGCCTGGCCGAACACCGCCCGCCCAAATACAGCGGCAAATGCCGCGACCTGACCCCGCAGCAGCAGAAGGAACTGGAAGCCCAGGGGCGCAAATACGTCATTCGTTTCCGCATGCCGCAGGAAGGGGATGTGGAATGGGACGATTTAATCCGCGGGCATGTAAAATTCGCCAGCAAAGATTTGTATGATTTGGTCATTCAGAAAACCAGCGGATACCCGACGTATAACTTTGCCGTGGTGGTGGACGACCACCTCATGCGTATGACGCATGTAATCCGCGGCGACGACCATATTTCCAATACCCCCGCCCAAATACAGATTTACCACGCGCTGGGCTGGAAAGAGCCGGTATTTGCCCACCTGTCCATGATTCACGGGCCCGACGGCAAAAAACTTTCCAAACGCCACGGCGCCACCAATGTGGTGGAGTTCCGCAATATGGGTTATTTGCCCGAAGCGCTGAAGAATTACCTCGCGCTTTTGGGCTGGGCCACGCCGGACTCCCAGCAGCTGTTTGCCGAAGGGGAACTGGAAGAAAAATTTGACATCGCCGGCTGCCAGCCCAGTCCCGCCGTGATGGATCCGGAAAAGCTGAACTGGATGAACGGCGAATACATCCGCCAGACTCCCGTTTCCAAACTGACCGACTATGCCCTGCCTTTTATTGAGAAAGCCGGCATAGACGTCAGCAAAGTGTCCCGCGCGCAGCTGGAAGGCATCGTGGGGCTGGAGCAGGAAAAATATAAACTGCTGACGGAAATCCCCGATTTAATCCGCTTTTTCTTTGAAGAACCGGTATTTGAGCAGGAAGCGCTGGATAAAGTGTTTGCCAAACCGGAGGCCAAAGCCGTGCTGGAAGGCATGATTAAAACCTACGGCGAACTGGCTGACTTTACCGAAGGACCGCTGGAGGCCGCCGCGCGCGGCTTTGCCAAAGCCAACGGCTATAAAGCGGGCCAGGTGTTCCATCCGGTCCGCGTGGCGGTGTCGGGCCGTACGCACGGGCCGACGCTGTTTAAAATGCTGGAATATATGGGGAAAGATACGGTGGTGCAGCGGCTGAAAAACGCGTTGCGGTACTGTAAATAAAACGCATGAAATACTGTCTCTTTGACGGCGGCGACGTGGTAGGTCCGTTCTCGGCGCAGGAGCTTTTGCGGCGGCCGGGGTTCGGGGCCCACAGCCTGGTCTGCCCCGAAGAGCACAGTGACGAAGAAGCTTTTTGGAAAGAGGCGCGCCTATATGAAGAGTTTGGCTTTGCCGCGCCCGATCTTCCGCCGCAGCCTCCGGTTCAGGAGCCTGCGGCGGCCGAATTTTTAGAAGAAATGGATCAGGCGGTACAGGAACTTTCCTCTTTCACCGTACAGGAAAAAGAAACGCCGTCTGTGCCGCCGGTGCAGAACAGGCAAGCGTCTGCGCCGGAGCCTGCCGCCGTGCCTGCGGATGTGCCGCAGCCAATACCCGCCAAAGCGGAAACGGAAAAGAATCCCGCACAGGAAGAAAAACCGAAAATTTCTACCGTTTTAATGCAGGCTTCCGAAGAAATGAAGCGTCTGCGGGTGGCCCGCGCGGCCGCCTCGGAAGGGGAGCAGCAGCAAAAAGCCGCCTCCAAGGCTTCCCATGCGGCGGGCACCGATAAAGACAGTGATAAACAGCCGCTGCCTGCTTCGGAAGCTCCCAATGAGAAAAAAGCGGAGCCGAAGGAAGAACTCGGCCCTGCACCTGTCCGCCCTTCTGCGGAAACGGAAGTGGTGGAGCGGACTGTGGGGCAAATGAGCCCTATTGAAGAATACTTCAACACGGTAAAAAGCGGGGATTTGGGGCGTATTTTGGGAATTCCGGACCCGAAAGAAAATTCGGATATGAATTTGGCCCGCGCATTGGAAAGCCAGTTTGAAAAAACGGACCCCGGTACGGGCAAGCCTATGGATGAGGATCCCTTTGACGAGTTTACGCCCAAAGAGAAAACTTCGGACGCGGGGCAGGAACTTTTAAATGAGCTTTTGCCGCCTGATGCGGATAAAAAAACACAAGAGAATCTGTCCCATTCTTTGCCGGATTTGCAAAACGCCGAGTCTTTGCCTCTGGCCGGCCAGCCGCATCGGACCGAAGCAGAGGAGCCGGAGAGCAATGGAGCTGACTTTGAGGCCGTACAGGAAATGGTGGTGCCTGTGCAGGATGATGACGACCCGAACGATAAAACCGTCAAAACGATTTTGGAAGGGCAGCTGAAAGTGGATACGCTGCGCCAGGAAATTCCGGAGCCTATAAAGGAAGTACCGCCGGAAGAGAAAGAAACCAAACACAGCCATGCGGCGGAGTTGGTGCGGGAGAATGAACAACACGCGGCCGAAAAACACACATCGGGCAAGTTAAAGTTTGTCTTTTTGGGGCTGGGAGTTGCCATTTTGTTAACTGGGGCCTATTTGAACTGGACGCATCAGGCTTCTTCTTCCGCGCCGGCGGCTGCCGAAGAAGAAATGCTTTCCGCCGCCGAACCGGTTTCCGCGGAAGAATCTGCCGCCCTGCCGGACGCGCGTACGGCGCTGCATATCCAGGAGGTTCCGCCTCAGCCTGCGCCGGTGCAGGAGCAGGACCCGCTGGAGCTGGCCAAAGAGATTGTGCAAAATTACCGGCTGGACAAAGGCCGCGGCACGGTGGAAGAATACCTCAACAAACTGTACCGCAAGCAGCTGCAGGAAGGATATGCGGCCATGTGGTCAGCCGAGCCGCTGCACCGCGATTCTTATGTGGTCAAATTCCGTTTGGCCAAAACGCGCAAAGAGCCGATAGTCTATATTTTCCAGGCGGATACGGCCAAAAAGAAATTGACCGGCGCGCTAAATAATATTACACTGGATTTAGTGGGAAAAATCAGTTAATCACAGAGAGGGTTTAGTTATGATACTCATGGACGATTTGTTCAAACTCATGAAGGCTAAAAACGCTTCCGATATTCACCTGACGGTCGGCGTGTCGCCGGTGCTGCGCATACAGGGCAAATTGTATTCCACGCCGTTTGAAACACTGACGCCCGAAACGGCGCAGGCGCTGATTTATTCCATTATGACAGACGAACAGCGCCAGCAGTTTGAAGATACGCTGGAGGCGGACTTTTCTTTCGGGTTAAAAGGCATGGGCCGCCTGCGTGTGAACGTTTATAAACAAAAAGGCTGTGTGGCTGCGGCGTTGCGTTCCATTCCCAATGAATTTAAAACCTTTGAAGAGCTGGGCCTGCCCTCCGTGGTGTACAATCTCATGCAGTTAAACAAAGGCCTGGTGCTGGTGACCGGTGCCACGGGGTCCGGTAAATCCACCTCGCTGGCCAGCATGATTAACTATTTAAACATGCACGAAAGCAACCATATTATTACCGTGGAAGACCCTATTGAATTCGTGCACCCGCACAAACGCAGCATCGTCAATCAGCGTGAAGTGGGCTCGGACACCAAGTCTTTCCAGGCCGCGTTGAAACACTTCCTGCGCGAAGACCCCGATATTATTCTGGTGGGCGAGCTGCGCGATATTGAAACCATTGAAGCCTGTCTGACACTGGCCGAAACCGGCCACCTGGTGTTTGCCACGCTGCACACCAACGATGCCATACAGTCCATCAACCGTGTTATTGACGTGTTTCCGGCCAACCAACAGCCGCAGGTGCGTACGCAGCTGTCGTTCGTGTTGGAAGCCATTATCTCCCAGCAGCTGCTGCAAGGCGTAGACGGCAAGCGCGTTATGGCGGCCGAAGTGTTGATAGCCAACTCCGCCGTGCGCAACCTGATCCGCGACGGTAAGGCGGAGCAGATCATGAGCACCATGCAGACCAATGCGGGCATGGGTATGGTGACCATGAACCAAACGCTGGGTGACCTGTATATTCAAAAGAAAATCACCTTCCAGGAAGCCATTTTGCATTCCAGCGATCCTTCCGGTCTGAAGGGATATTTGCAGCAGAAAACCGGTCAAACGCATTTCAAATAAAAAGGGTTCTTCGGCTGTTGCGATGTACGCACGCGGGGCAAAACAACGTTTTGCTCCGCGTTGCTTATTCTGGCAAACAATTTTTCAAATATAAGCGCTTTCGCCGTCTCTTGCCGCTTACATAGCTGGCGCTATGCGGCGCGGCAACTACATCCGGCGAAATCATCTTAAATTTGAAAAATCATGCGGGTTAGGGCGGAATTTTCAGCCGTGAGGAACGGCACTTGTACGGGTTCTTCGGCTGTTGCGATGTACGCACGCGGGGCAAAACCATGTTTTGCTCCGCGTTATTTATTGTGCGAATTCATCATTTTCTCTGGGGGCGGGGCGCACATGCCCTTCGTTGGAAATGCTGGCTTTGTCGCGCAGTTTGCGGTGATAGGTGACGGCGAAGCGGTGTACTTCGTCGCGGATTTCCATCAGCAGGTTCAGCGCCGGATCGCCCAGCGGCAGTTTGATGCTTTCTTCCTGCCCGGGCACATAAATGCCTTCATGGGTTTCCGCCAGAGAAATCATGGGAATATACAGCCCCGCTTTGTCGCAGGCGTTTAAGGCGGCGGTAATTTGGGCCTTGCCGCCGTCCAGCAGGAACAAATCCGGCTTTTGCGACGGGTCGCGTTTAATCTGGCGCAGGCGGCGGAATACGCTTTCCTGCATCATGGTAAAATCGCTGCCGCCCTTTTCCGGAAGGGGGGAGCGTATTTTAAAACGGCGGTAATGCTCGTGGTTTTTCTCTCCGTTGATGTAACACACCATGCAACCCACGGCTTCGCGCCCGAACAGGTGGGAGTTATCAAACGCTTCAATATGCGCCGGCAGGCGCGTCAGCCCCACAATGTGCGCCAGGCGTTTGAGTTTGTCGGAATTGGCGATGGCGTCCGTAATTTTTTCGTCCTTATACTGACTGACAATGACGCGCTCGCGCATATGGTCCATCGCCTGCAGAAAATTGCGGTACACGGCGGCCTTTTCATATTGCATTTCATCGGAGCATTGTTTCATCAGGGCGGTGATTTTTTGCGTAATTTCCGTAAAATCCCCGTCTAAAAACAGGGCCATGCGCCGCGCGATCTGGCGGTAGTCCTCATAAGAAATTTTGCCCGCACACGGCGCGGGGCACAGGCCGGTGTGAAAATACAGGCAGGAATTTATTTTCCGCGCGTCCAGGGGTTTTTCCCGCGAAAAACTCCACTTGCACGGCCGCAGCGGGGCGTACTTGCTTTTCCATAAAAAGCGCATCAGGCTGCGTACCATGCTGGATTTGGGATAGGGACCGAAATATTGGTCTTTGCCCGGCAATTTTTTGCGCGCGACGGACAGGCGCGGGAAATCTTCCGACATGGACAGTTTTAAATACGGGTAGCGCTTGCCGTCTTTGCCCAGGGAATTGAAAAAGGGCTGGTATTTTTTGATGAGTTTTTCTTCCAGCACCAGCGCGTCGCGCTCCGAAGCCGTGGTGACGTAATCTATTTTCCAAATCAGCGGCAGCAGGCTGGGCAGCTTCCACCCGCGGGAATAGAGGTTGCTGTCCTGAAAATATTGCTTGACGCGGTCGGCCAGATTTTTAGCTTTTCCGACGTAAATTACCGTGCCTTCGCGCGAGCGCATAATATATACGCCCGGTTTTTTGGGGAGCAGTTCTATTCTCGGGTCCATATGTATATTCTAGCATTTGGGCCGGTCCGGCCTGCGGCTGTATAGGGGAAAATTTGACCGCGCCCTTTAAATAGGGTAAAATATATACCAAGAGATTTTCTCGCGAGGAATTAATTACATGGCAAAACTGAAAACCGGAAGACATACCGGCGCTTTAAAAGCGCAAAGACAGGCTGAGAAGAGAACTTCCCAGAACAAAGGCCTGATGAAGAAAGTACGCACGACCACCAAAAAAGTGCTCGCCGCCGTAAAGGCCGAAGCCGCCACCGTGGCGGAAGACTTGAAGGCCGCCGCGTCCAGCATTGACAAGGCCGCCAAAAAGAAAACCATTCACTGGAAAACCGCCGCGCGCAAAAAATCGCGCCTGGCCAAAGCCGTAAACAAAGGCAAAAAAGCTCCGGCCAAAAAAGCCGCTGCCAAAGCCAAATAAATCCGGCTGTAACGCAATTTAAACCCGCTCCGAAAGAGCGGGTTTTTTCTCTTTCTTTTATTTACTTACCGGTAGGTAGATTTTTTGTTCAAAAAAAGCTATGATATATATATGAAACAGTTAATCGTTTTTCTGATAAGCATCTTCCTGTGTTGGGAGCCCGCCGCCGCCGCGGAAGGGCTTATGCACCGGCCGGGGGAGTGGAATATCGGCGTGGGGCTGAAAACTTCCACCCCCGGCCTGGGCACGGATTGGGGAGAGTTTAATGTGTTAAATTATACAACGGGTGTGGAACATGATGCCAAACCGGGGATAACCAGCGGCGGGTTTGATATACAGATTTTATATTTTTTGACGGAATGGCTGGCTGGGGGGCTGTCTTTTGGAGATGAATATTTTGATTATGATGTGGCCAGCGGCGTAAATATGGACGTAGATACACGCGTAAATAATTTTTTGGTCTTAGTACGTATTTTTTTAAATCCTTCCCAAAAATATAAATGGTATATTCCTTTGGCCGTAGGCTTGGGGCACGTCATGACGGGGATAGATATGCAGCCGGAAGAGAGCTTTCACTATACGGGCTTTTCCGGTCATATTGGGCTGGGGCTGGAGCGGCTTTTAAATAAGCATTGGTCCCTGGCGGCGGAGCTGCGCTACAATCACAATCAATTTCATAACACGCAGACAAACGCCCGCGGAGAAAACTACAGGGTCTATCCTAAATTAAATTATTTTTCTCTTTCCGTAAGAACTGATTACCGTTTTTGACCATGGTAAAAGTTCGGGGGGAGCGCAGGGGATTTAGCCCCTGCGCTTTTTTAATGGCTGCTGCGGTTTGACAGAGATTTTAAAAGGCCTTGCATTGTTTTTTTTTTTTGATAAATTTTGCGTATGAGCAAAATTTATCAAAAAATGTATCTGCAAAATCAAAACCGCTCTCAAGACATTTTAAGCGGTTTTGTCCATAACGTCATTCTGAGAGGTTTTTACCCAGAATCCCATCCGCTTTCTTTCCAACGGGCCGGCTTTACGCTGATTGAACTGTTAGTGGTGGTACTGATTATCGGTATATTGGCCGCCGTGGCCTTGCCGCAGTATGAAGTGGCTGTTTTAAAAAGTCGTTTGGCCGCCGTAATTCCGGTAGTGCGCGCGTTGAAAGACGCCCAGGAAATGGCCTACCTGGCAAACGGCGCTTATTCACTGCCTTCATCTATGGCGGACAGCAGCATAGCCGCTTCTTATCCTGCCGGCTGCACTTTTAATAGCAGCAGAGAAGCCTTTTGCGGAGATGTCAGGTATAAAATGGCACCGGAGGGCGTCTGGGCGTATACGGACACAAACGCTTATGCCATGTATTTTGACAAAGTAGACTACGGCCGGAGAGAATGCTGGGCAAATATTTCCAGCCGGAGTGCCACGCGCGTTTGCAAAAGCATGGGAGGCGTATGGATTGGCACCTTTTCCGGCACCTGGCAAATGTATCGGCTTGATTAAAACGATATTTCCCCACATATGCGCCGCAGGTATTTTGCGGCGTTTTTTATGCTGTCCTGTTTATCTTTGGCAAAATCCGCCAGAGAGACTAATGTCAGGTGTAGGTTTTTGGGAAGTTTTCTTAAAGCGTTGTCTTCGTATGTTCCACATACAAACAGAACAGGTTTTCCAGCCCGTGCGGCGGCCTCAATGACGCACAGAGGCGCCTTGCCGTACAAGGTCTGCCTGTCCAGTTTGCCTTCCGCCGTGATGATTAAATCGGCCTTGCCGGCCCATTTGTCCAGCGGCAGTTGATCCCTCAAAAAATCCGCCCCTAAAATAATTTGCGCATCTAGCAGCCCGTAAAGGCCCGCGCATAAAGCGCCCGCCGCCGCCGTGGAAGGTGTGCGGGCCGGGTCCTTTCCCGTAGCTTTTTTGACCGCACGGGCATAGACGGATAAGGCTTTTTCCAGCGTACGCACCTGGGCGGGAGTTGCGCCTTTTTGCGGGCCGAACACGCGAGCGGAGCCTTTGGGGCCCAGCAGGGGATTGGTGACGTCCGCCACCGCATAAATTTTTACGCCGCGTATATGCTGCTGCAGCGCTTCTGTTTCTATGCGGGCCAAATGCAAAAGGGGTTTGGCCCCGTTGGGCAGTTCCCGTCCCCGGGTGTCCAAAAACCGCGCGCCCAATGCGCGCGCGATGCCGGCGCCTCCGTCATTGCAGGCCACGCCGCCCAGCCCTACATAAATCTTTTTGGCCCCGCGTTTCATGGCGTGGCGCAGCACTTCTCCCACGCCGAAAGAGGACGCGCCCAGCGCGTCCAGTTCTTCTTTTTTGGCCGTACCCAGCCCGCATATGCGTGCTGTTTCCAGCACGGCGGTTTTTTCTTTGGGAAGCCACAAATACGAAGTCGCAGCCTCTTTTAAAAACGCATTTTTGGCTTTTAAACGCACGGTACGGGCGGCAGGGTGCAGGGCTTTAAAGAAATCTATAAAACCGTCCCCGCCGTCGGATAAAGGAAAGCTTTTAACAGTGTGTTTTTTCTCCAGGGCACGGGACAAAACGCGCGCCGTTTGGCGCGCGCTTAAAGAGCCTTTCATGCTGTTGGGCAAGATGAGTATGCGCATCAGAACTTCCAGCTGAATTTGACAGAGGCTACCAGGTTGGTGGAGGAGGAATCTTTCAAATCTCCGGAATAAGGAGTAAAAAATTCCTGTACTTCCAGCCCCAGCATTAAATCGTCAAAGTGCGTTTCCACGCCCACACCCGCCGAGCCTACAAAACCGTTGGCGTTGATGGTGTCCCCTTCAATAACACCGCGGTAATTGAGTGACATCATGCGGTATCCGCCCGAAGCCGTCAGGTAAATGGAGAACAAATCGTCCGGATTGAAGTAATAGTTGGCTTTGAGCAAGACATCAATCGCCTGTCCGCTGGTATGCACATCAAGGTCCGATCCTTCCGGATAAGGAATTTCTGTGCCGGCCTCCGATGCGGCATCGTTGGCCTCTTCTATGGCCGGGTCCATATCGCGGAAAGACGAGTTGGGGATATTGGCGATGGCCAGCGCGGGGCCGAGCCATAAATTGCTGCTTTTCAGCCTCCACATAAACGCCGCTTCGGCGCGTACGCCCGTACCGCCTACATCGGCGGAAGCGGAATCGGTGTCGGCAAATCCGGCGCGGCCCGTGTTGTCAAGCGTTAAATCATTGGCCTGTGCGCCCACCGTAATGGCAAAGTATTTGTTGGAGGCGCTGTCTTTGGGGCGTTTGGCGCGTTTGGCCTCGGCGGCGCGGATTTCTTCCAGCTTGCCGCTGCGGGCCGCTTCGGCGGTTTTGGCGATGGCTTCTTCGCTGGTTTGGGCGGAGGCCCCTTTTCCGCTGTTTAAGAAGGCCTGTTCGTCGCTTAACTGTTGGGCGGCGCGCTGGGCGCGTATTTCCGCGGCGGAAATTTCCCGCACGGTTTGCACCTGCCCGTTGACAATTTCGGCTTTCTGCACGTCAAAAATACGGTCAATGTCGGCGTCAAAAGTCAGCCCGCCCTGGGCCTGTACGGCGCCGCCAGCGGCCGGTACCGCAGCGGCGGTAACGGAAGATGGTCCGAAAGGATGAGCCGCCGAGGCCGTGGCGGTGGAAAGCGTCACCTGCTGGGCCGCCGCCGCGGCGGCTATCAGCGCGGCCTGGCGGGCCTGGTTTTCCTCGGCCAGTTTCTGCGCCGCATTGCCCTGGTCGTAGTCATATACTTCAATGGACACGATTTGCGGCATGTCAATATTGACCACGCCTTCGTCGGTTTGCAGGGTCATGTTAAATTCGTCCAAATCCAAAATCACGCCTATAATCTGCGTGCCGCCTTTTAAATAAATGCGGTGTTTGTCGGGCAGTACGGCCTCCACGTCGCGCTGGTTAAGCACCACGGGGCCGTAAGAGGTGGTCATGTTAATGGTATATTCGGTTTGGGATAAAATGGACCCGCTGATGAAAGTGCCGTCTTTAAGTTTGACGGTTTCGGCAAACGACAGGGAAAAAAGAAAAAGGGATAAAAACAGGGAAAGGCTTTTTTTCATGACATGCTCCGGCTCAAATACAAAAGAAGGCGGCGGAAAGAAGAAACGCCGCCTTCAGAAACGGATTTATTTCTTTTCTTCTTCGCTGCTGACGACCACTACTTCTTCTTTTTTGGCTTCGCAGCAGCACGGGGCCACGGCAGCTTTGATTTTGCGCAGGGCTTTGAGTACGGCCGCCACGGTCAAAAATATCAGCATGATGCTGAAGCTGTTGATCAGGAAGTTGATCAAGCTCTGCCAGAAGACGTCCCCGCTGAGCATGGGGGAGGTGCTCATTTTAAATACGATATAAATCGTATAGGCGAGCGTAAAGTAGAACAAGGCCACGAAAATCCAGTACAGCCCTCTGAGGCACAACCAGTTGTGCGGCCACCATTTGTTTTTGCAAGCCATGGTATGCTCCTTGTATTTCAAATTCGGTTCGGGAAAACCCTGTACCGTTAACAAATATATTGTATCAAAAGCGGGCCGAAAAAGACGGATTTATTTAGATGAAAAAAGACTATTTGGCGTGTGCGCGCTGCAGCATTTCCCGCGCGTGGCGCAGCGCGGTTTGGTCCTGCTCCGAAGCGGCGCCCAGCATGCGCGCGATTTCCGCCGTGACGGCGTCACCCTCCAGCGGGGATAGGGTAACATCAGTCGTTTTGCCGTCGGTTTGTTTTTCTATGTGGAAAAACGCGTCCGCGCACGCGGCTACGGAAGCCAAATGCGTTACGCACAATACCTGGCGTCCCTGCGCCACGGCGTGCAGTTTTTGTCCCACCAGCGCGGCGGTGCGTCCGCCCACGCCGCTGTCCACTTCGTCAAATACCATGACGGGCACTTCGCCCGCCAGCACGGTTTTCAGCCCCAGCATAACGCGCGAAAGTTCCCCGCCGGAGGCGGCCAGCGCCAGCGGTCTCGGGGCCTGCCCCGGGTTGGGCGAGAATAAAAATTCCACGGTGTCGGCTCCCGCCGGCCCCGGGTTTTCCGCGTCCATTTCCACGGCGATTTCAAAGCGCAACCCTTCAAAGCCCAGCGGCGTGATTTCTTTTTCCAGCCGTTTAGCCAGCTTTTGGGCGGCCGCGCTGCGTTTGGCGTGTAATTCTTCACACAAAGCGTCCAGTTCCGCGCGGGCCTTTTGTTCAGCGCGGCGCAGTTCTTCTTCGTGCAGCTGGGAATTTTGCAGATTGTCCGTCTGGGCTTTCAGTTCCGCGGCTTTGTTTAATACGTCGGAAATTTCCGGCCCGTATTTGAGTTTCAGGCGTTTGAGCTTTTCATGGCGGGTAAGCATTTCGTCCAGCGTTTGCGGGTCGGCGTTTAAGCCGCTTTGGTAAGCGTTTAAATCGGCGGCGGCGTCCGAAAGCAGGATTTCGGCGTTGGCCAGAGCATCGGCCACGGCGGAAGCGTTTTCGTCCAGCTCCGCCATATCCCGCGCCAGGCGCGCGGCGCGGCCCAAAAGCGTGACGGCGCTGTCTTCCCGCCCGTATAAATCATCGTACGCTTCGCCCGCCAGTTCCACCAGGCGGCCGGCGTGTTTCATCTGCGGCAGTTTTTGCTCCAACTCCAGGTCTTCTCCTTCTTTGGGGTTGACGGTTTCTATTTCTTTGAGCTGGAAGGCATACAAATCCAGCAGGCGTTCTTTTTCCTGCTCGCTCATCTGCGCCGCTTCCAGGCAGGCCTGCGCGTCTTTCCAGGCGCGGTAGGCGCGGGCGGTTTTGTCCGCGTCCCGCGTCAGGCCGGCAAAAGTGTCCAGCAAGCGCAGCTGCACGTCGGCGCGCAGCAGGCTCTGGTGTTCGTGCTGGCCGTGAAAATCCACCAGCTCTTTGCCCAGTTCCGCCAGTGCGGCGGCGGGTACGGCGCGGCCGTTGATAAAGGCCTTGCTTTTGCCTTTGCGGTCCAAAGTGCGGGTAAAAACGAGGGTTTTTTCTCCGGCGGCGTATTTTTGCAGCAGGGCATGCGGCAGGCCGGAGGCGTCAAATTCGGCGCGTACTTCCAGTTTGTCCGCCCCGTCTTTAATCAGCGAAGCCGATCCGCGCGCGCCCAGCGCAAAACTTAAAGCCGATATCGCCACGGACTTGCCCGCGCCCGTTTCGCCGGTAAAGACGTTCAGGCCGGCTTTGGGCTCAAATTCCACCAAAGAAATGACGGCAAAATTGCGCACGGAAAGTTTTTTAAGCACGGCGCGCCCCCCATTCCAGTTTTTCGCGCAGGCGGGCGAAAAAGTCGTATGTTCCGGCGCTGACCAAACGCGCTTCGTGTTTGGCGCGGCGCAGGATGACGCGGTCGCCGTTTTGCAGTTCATAATCGTTTTGCCCGTCCAAACTCACGGAGGCGCGGTCCTGCGCGTTGGCAAACGCGGGGGAAAACACCAGTTCCCCTTCCGCGCGCAGCAGCAGGGTTCGTTCCGTCAAACTGTGCGGACAAATGGGCGTCAGCAACAGCACCTCTAAATCCGGCTCCACGATCGGCCCGCCCGCGGCCAGCGAATAGGCCGTAGAGCCCGCCGGCGTGGATACAATCAGTCCGTCCCCGTAATAGTTTTTCAATTCCGTGCCGTTATACTGCACCCGCAGCGGGAATGCCCGCGGCTGCAGGGTTTTAATCACGCAGTCGTTAAAAGCCAGCAAATTGGTGACGGGTTTCTGGCCTGCGCGCACAATGTCGGCGCTTAAAAGCAGACGGCGGGTAATCTGGCAGTTACCGTCTAAAATCTGTTGCAAACAATGCTGCGCTTCGGCTTCTTCGCAGGCGGAAAGGAACCCCAGACTGCCGCAGTTGACCGCCAGGAGCGGCATTTGCAGCGGCGCCGTGGCGCGCGCGCAGCGCAGCGCGGTGCCGTCCCCGCCCAAACTGACGCATAAATCCGCCAGCGGGTATTTGGGGATATGGCGGTAATCGTTTAAAATTTCACAGCGTATGTCTTTGGAACGCAAAAAATCCGCCAGCTGTTGGGCCGTTTGGGCGGCGTTTTGGCGGGCCGGATGACAGACGAGCAGTACGCGGCTGATTTCCATAGCAACTCATTCTAGCAAAATATGCGCCCGCCGCGCACGGGCGCGAATAGTGCAAAACAGCTCTCCCGTGCCGCCGCCGGCCCCGGCGCGGAATGGTATAATATAATAAAGGTAAAGGAGTTTGTATGTGGGATTATACCGATAAAGTAATGGACCATTTCCGGCACCCGCGCAATGTGGGCGCCATTGAAAACGCCGACGCCACGGGCCAGGTAGGCAGCCTGGTGTGCGGCGACGCGCTGAAACTGACGCTAAAAGTCAATAAAGAAACGGAAGTCATTGAGGACGCAAAATTTGAAACCTTCGGCTGTGCCAGCGCCATTGCTTCTTCGTCCGTGCTGACGGAGATGATTAAAGGCAAAACGCTGGAGCAGGCCTCCAAAATCACCAACCAGGACATTGCCGATGAGCTGGGCTCTCTGCCCGCTGAAAAAATGCATTGTTCCGTAATGGGTATGGAGGCGCTGGAAGCGGCCGTGCAAAGCTACCGCCAGGGCGGCAAGCCCGTGGTGTTTGAACAGCAGGCCGAAAAAATCGTCTGCCACTGCTTTAACGTGTCCGAAGAAGCCATTATCAAGGCCATCCGCGCCAACCACTTAAAAACCGTGGAAGAGGTGACTTTTTACACCAAGGCCGGCGGCGCCTGCGGGCAGTGCAAAGGCGAAATACAAAAAATTTTGGACAAGGTCAATTCCTGCGCGGTGCCCGCACCGGAGCCGGCCAAGGACAAAAAATTTGCCGATTTGACCATTGTGGAAAAAATCAAACGCATTGAAAAAGTGCTGGAAGAAGACGTCCGCCCGCAGCTGAACGCCGACGGCGGCAGTGTGGAACTGGTGGACGTGAACGGCTCGGCCGTCAAAGTGCGCCTGCTGGGCATGTGCAGCGGCTGTATGGCCGCTCCCGTGACGCTGAAGGGCTTTGTGGAAAAAACGCTGAAAGAAAAACTGGACCCCTCCATTACCGTGGAGCAGGCCTGAAGGGGGAATGCGTGAAACTGATTTATCTGGACAACAACGCCACCACGCGCGTGGCGCCGGCCGTGGCGGAAGCGATGATGCCGTATTTTACGGAAAAATACGGCAATGCCTCCTCTATGTATCCGCTGGCGGCGGAAGCCAAAAAAGCCATGGATATCGCACGGGCCGAAGTGGCCGATTTAATCGGCGCGGCCTACCCCGATGAAATCATTTTCACCTCCTGCGCCACGGAAAGCGACAATACGGCCATTTTTTCGGCCATACGCAGCTATCCGCAGAAAAAGCATATTATTACTTCGGCGGTGGAACATCCCGCCGTCCTGCACCCGTATTCTTATTTGGAAACGCAGGGGTATAAGGTGGACTATATCGGCGTGGACGCGCAGGGCCGCTTCAATATGGAGCAATATAAAAAAGCCCTGGACGGGGATACGGCATTGGTGTCGGTGATGTGGGTCAACAGCGAAACGGGTACTATTTTCCCCGTGCCGGAAATTGCCGCGCTGGCCAAAGAATACGGCGCATTGTTTCATACAGACGCCGTGCAGGCTATAGGCAAACTGCCTTTTGACGTAAAAAATACGCCTATAGACATGCTTTCGCTTTCCGGCCATAAATTCCACGCGCCCAAAGGCGTGGGAGCCCTGTATGTGCGGCGCGGTACGCGCTTTACGGGCTTTATGATGGGCGGCCACCAGGAAAGAGGCCGCCGCGGCGGAACGGAAAACATTCCTTATATCGTGGGGCTGGGTACGGCCGCCGTGCTGGCCAAAACGCGTTTGTCTGACGGCAGTCTGGCCCGTATGGCCGCCCTGCGCGACAAACTGCAAAACGGCCTGCTTTCCTCTATCCCCGACAGCAAATTAAACGGCGATCCGGATAACCGCGTGCCCAACACCGTTAATATCAGCTTCGGCTATGTGGAAGGGGAAGCTATTTTGATGCATTTAAACGAATACGGCATTTGTGCTTCTTCCGGTTCGGCCTGCACGTCGGGCTCGCTGGAGCCGTCGCACGTGCTGCGCGCCATGGGCGTGGATTTTAAATTTGCGCACGGGTCGGTGCGTTTCTCGCTGTCTGAACAGACGACGGAAGAAGATGTGGACAAAGTGCTGGAAGTTTTGCCCGGCATTATTGAAAACCTGCGCAAAATATCGCCGTTTTCGCGCATGAACGCGGCGGCGAAATAAAAATTTGCCCGCGCAAACGCCCGCCTTGAAGCGGGCGTTTTGTTTTTGATAGGATAAAATCAGCTGTTTTCGCCCGCTGCAGGGGCGGTTTTTACCGGAGAAAATATATGAAGAAACTGTTTCTCTTTTTATTATTGGTCTTTGCCTCCGCCGGTCTGTTTGCCAAGACGGCGGTTGTTTATCATACCAGTGACACGCACGGTTTTTTCTATCCTAGACAAGGCCAGGGCGGCTTTGCCGCGTTGGCCGCCGTATTGGACAGGGAAACGGCCCCGTATTTGTTGTTGGACGGAGGGGATTTTGCCGAAGGAACTATTGAAGTTAAAAACTCCAGGGGTTTAAAAGCCGTACAGCTGATGAATAAAACGGGATATCAGGCTGCTGCCCTGGGCAATCATGAATTTGCTTACGGGGAAGAAGCGCTGGAAAATATGTGGAAGGAAGCGGATTTTGTGGTTTTGGCGGCCAATTTAAAGGAAAAAAAGACGGGGCAAATTCCTGCTCCGGTGTCGGCGTATAAAATCTTTAACGTGGGCGGTGTCAATATAGCCGTCATCGGCCTGGCAAACAGCCGTCCGACCCGCCGTGCGGAAAAATATACTTTTATAGATCCGTTGGATGCGCTTGAACAGGCTTTGCAGCAAGTGGAAAAAGAAAAGCCGGAAGTCGTGGTGGTGCTGGCGCATGACTCGCTGGCCGACGACCGGCCGGAGCAGCCTTTTTATATGGGGGAAATCGGACGGCGCTTTTCCGGCCGCGTACATGTGGTGTTGGGCGGGCATGCACATAAGAGTTTTAGCAACAAGTACATTAATGATGTGCTGTTTCTGGAAGACGGCGCTCACCTGCAGTCCGTCGGCAAAGTAACCGTGACTGCCGATGATGAAACGGGGAAGTTTGTATCGGCGCAGTCCGTGATTATTCCGCTGAAAGTATCTGAAACGGGAGAAAACCAAAAAATAGCCGATTATGCGCAGTCATTAAAAGAGCCCGGCATGGACGATATTTTGGGCACGACGGCGGAGCCGCTGCCCAAAACGTCAGCCGTTTCCGGAGAAAAAGACGGCGCGGCCGAAAACTGGATTGCCGACGTGGCCAGAGCTTATTCCGCGGCGGATGTGTTTGTGCACAACACGGCCGGCGTGCGGACGGGGTTGGCCGAGGGGCCTGTTATGCGGCGGGATTTGGTGGACTTGTTCCCGTTTGACGACACCGTGGTATTAATGGAGGTGGACGGGAAATTTTTAAAACAATTGGTCAAAAATTCCCTGCTTCCGCGCAATTTGCTGAGCTATTCCGGTTTGCGCGTCACTTACCGTTTGGATAAAAAAGGCCGTGCCAAAAGCGTTAAGATTTATGTAAATGGCAAAAAAGTGAAAAATAAACAAAAATACCTGCTGGCTACCAACTCTTATCTGGCCGGCGGAGGCAGTGAGGGCAAACTGTTTAAGACGATTCCTGCCGAAAATAAAAAGCCGGCGGGGGATCAAACCATACGCGCTTTGCTGGAAAAAGCCCTGGCATCGGGTCCCGTCCGCGCGCCGGATACGGGCCGTGTGCGCCAGCTGCCGTAAGTTTTGCGCCCGCCTTGAAGCGGGCGTTTTGTTTTTGATAGGATAAAATCAGCTGTTTTCGCCCGCCGTAGGGGCGGTTTTTGCCGGAGAGGAGAGCCCATGAAAAAACTGTTTTTATTTTTGGCGTTGACGTTTGCGGCCGCCGGTCTGTTTGCCAAGACAACGGTCATTTACCACACCAGCGACACGCACGGATTTTTTTATCCTAAACACGGGCAGGGCGGCTTTGCCGCGCTGGCTTCCGTGTTGGACGAAGAGGAAAAGCCTTATTTGCTGTTGGACAGCGGGGACTTTGCCAACGGCACCGCGGAAACCAAAAACTCCAAAGGGCTCAAAGCCGCGGCTTTGATGAATGCGCTGGGCTATCAGGCCACCACTATCGGCAATCATGAATTTGACTTCCGCGACGAAGCGCTGGAGCCTATTTTGCAGAATTTGAAATTTCCGGTACTGGCGGCCAATTTCCTGGAGCGAAAAACCGGCAAATATCCGCCGCTGATTAAACCGTATAAAATTTTTGACGTAGGCGGCGTCAGCGTGGCCGTTATCGGGCTGGCCAACCGCTATCCCACCAATGACGACAAAACCTATAAATTTACCAAGCCGCTGCCCGCACTGAAAAGAGCATTGGAAGAAGTGGAAAAAGAAAATCCGGATGTGGTGGTCGTGCTGGTGCATGACGGACTGCGCGATGTGAAACACGGCACGCAGGCGTATGTGGGTCAGATCGGCAAGAAATTCGGCGGTCGTGTGCATGTGGTGCTGGGCGGCCATGTGCATAACATTGTGCAGAATGAATACATTAACGGGACGCTGTTTGTGGAAAGCGGCTGCTACCTGCAAAACGTCAGTAAAATTACCGTAGAAACCGATGACAAAACCGGCAAGTTCGTTTCCGCCAAGTCGGAGCTGATTCCGCTGATTATTGATGAGGTCGGAGAAGACGAAGATATTGCCGAGTATGCCCAGTCTTTAAAAGAGCCCGGCATGGACGAAGTCTTCGGCGAAGCGGCGGAAACCATTACCCGCGTTTCTCCCGTGCCGGAGCATAAAGACGGCCCGCTCAACGACTGGATTGCCGATTTGGGCCGCGCCGCGGCCGGCACGCAGATTTTTGTGCATAACAACGGCGGCACCCGTACGGATATGGAAAAGGGCCCCGTTACCCGCCGCGACACTACCGACATACATCCGTTTGACAACGGCATTGTAAAAATGACGGTGGACGGAAAGTTTTTAAAATATTTGGTGAAAAAATCGCTTCTGCCGCGCAGCTTGTTTACTTACTCGGGGCTGACGGTCACCTACCGCAATAAGAAAGGCAAAGTCAAAGACCTGCAGCTTTTTGTGGACGGGCAGTCCGTGGAAAACCATAAAAAATATACGCTGGCCACCAATGCGTATATCGGTTACGGCGGCAGCGAGGGCTGGCCATTCAAAAAAATAAAAGACGCCGAAAAAGAAATGGTGCCGGATGTGACCATTCGCAGCGTGCTGGAAAACGGCATCAAGGCACAGTCTCCGGTAAAACCCGTGGCGACGGGCCGTATTGTGGAATTTGAATAATGCGTAAAGTCGTCCGTTATTTCTGCGCCCTGTATCTGGCGGCGATGTGCCTGTGCGGCTGTGCCAAGCAGGAGGAGTCGTCTGTCTATTTGTTTTTTACTTCCGATATAGAAGGCGTCTTCTGGGCGCGGCCTGAGCCGCGCTACGGCAATGAGGTAACGGGCGGCCTTTCCGTTTTAAAGGCGTTTTTGGATAAACAAACCGTCCCTTTTGTGCTTTTGGAAGGGGGAAACTGGTTTGCCCAAACGCCCGAAGGCACGCTTTCCCAGGGGGAATATTTTAATACGGCGGCCGCCACACTGCCCTATGCGGGGCGTTTGTTTACCGAAAAAGATTTGGCGTATGGCTGGGGCTCTTTGAGCCAAATTATTAAAGACTCACCCGCTCCGTTTATTCTCTCTAACGTTACCGTAAACGGCAAACTGCCTTCCGGCGCGCGGCCTTGGCTTTTGGTGCAGGAGGGGGAATACCGTGTCGGCGTGTTCGGCATTGTCAGCCGTCAGGCCACGGAAGGAAAACGGCGCCTGGCGGGGCTGGAAATTACCGATGAAATAACCGCCGCCCGTGAAGCCGTACAAACCTTGCGCGAAAAAGGAGCCGATGTGGTGGTGCTTATGAGTGCGCTGGGGTCCTCTGACGATGAGTCCGCCCTGACGGACGCCGCGCTGGCGCGCGAAGTAGACGGCATAGACATCATTTTAAGTTCCAACCTAGGCCGTGACGCGGCGGAAACCGAAAAAATCAATAATACCCTGATTGTATATCCGGGCTCCAAGCTGGACGGGGTGGGGCGTGTGGCTTTATTCTTTAACAAGAATGAAGAACTGACGGATGTGCGTTTTGAAGATATCGTTTTATACCGCCGTGATTTTGGGGAAGATCGGGACGTGGCCGAAAAAGTGGCCGCGGTGCGCCGCGCCGCGCGCGGACAGATGAACCGTCCGGCGGGAAAGCTGGAAAAAGAGTTAAAGGGAAATGTGGACGCGGAATCCGCCCTGGGGGACTGGACGGCGGACTGTCTGCGCCGCTGGGCCAAAGCGGATGCCGCCGTAGTGAATGCCGATTCCCTGCGCGCCGATTTGCCGGCGGGGTCCGTGACGCAGTACGATTTGTACGGGGTATATCCGTATGCGGACCATGTAACGTTTTTGGATATTAAAGGCGTGGCTTTGTGGCGCGCGCTGGAAGCGGGCTTGTCCGTGCCGCACAATTTTGCACAAATTTCCGGTTTGAAAGTCACTTACAATCCGTCAGCACCGGAGGGAAACCGTATACGTTCCGTATCGGTTGGCGGCGTGCCGCTGGAGCGGCAAAAGGCCTACCGCGTGGCTATTACGGACCATATGCTGGCCGGCGGTGCGGGGCATGACGGTTTTATTGATTCTCTGGAATTTAAAAATACACAAGTGGAAGTGCGCACGGTCATGCGCCTGTGCCTGTCCGGCCGCCCGCGCATTGATATGCCGGAAGGCGGCCGTTGGAGAGCAGTAAAATGACCTCTCCCGTGTGCGCGCTTAAAATCGGTGCTTTTACCGCTCCAAATAATATTTGGCTGGCTCCCATGGCCGGCGTGACGGACGGACCGTTTCGCGCTTTGTGTCTGCGCGGCGGCGCGGGCGTGGTCTGCGCCGAAATGGTGTCGGCCCATGCCCTGCATTACGCCAATCCGCGCAGTTTGCGCATGTTACGGGTGGACGAGCGGGAAAAGCCCGTATCCATGCAGATTTTCGGTTCGGACGAACAGACGATTGCCGAGGCCGCCCGCGCCGCACAGGCCCGCGGGGCCGATATCGTAGACATCAATGCGGGCTGCCCCGTGAAGAAAATCAATAAAGCTGGCGCCGGCTGCGTGCTGATGAAAGACCCCGTGCATTTGGGCCGGCTGGTGGCGGCGGCGGTCAAAGCCGTCAGCGTGCCCGTTACGCTCAAAACGCGCATCGGACTCAAAAGCGGCGTTTTGCTGGGCGATGAAATTGCCCGTGTGGCGGAAAATGAAGGAGCCTCTGCCGTGGTCATTCACGCCCGCGCGGCGGAAAACGTGCATAACGGGGAGCCGGATTTGGACGCGCTGGCCCATGTGTGCGCGGCGGTCAAAATCCCCGTTATTGGCAACGGCGGCATTAAAGACGGCCAAACCGCCCAAAAGTTTTTTGACGCGGGCTGTGCCGGCATTATGGTAGGCCGCGCGGCGGTGGGCAATCCGTTTATTTTTAGGGATATCGCCCGTGAACTGGCGGGGGAGAAGCCTGTCCCGATGACCCAGCACCGGCGGATAGAAATTTACCTGGCGCTGATAGAAGAAAATGTGGCCCGCTACGGGGAAAAAATAGGCGTGGGCCGCAGCAAAAAAACCGCCGGCTACTGGCTGCGCGATTTTGCGGGGGCGGCCGACGTGCGCGGGCGTTTTGTGCGCCTGGAGACGCTGGCGGACATCCGCGCGCTGTTTGAGAGCCTGTCTTTTTAATTTTCCCTATACACGGCCTTTTTGTTTTGGTATAATATACAAGAAACCACGAGTCATTAATGCGGCGGCCACCACTCCGCTGCGCTTTAATAACAAAAGGTAAACAAGAAATTATGACGAAAACTTTTCTGCCTTCCGTCAAGGAAGTTGAAACCACCCGTAAATGGCATCATATTGACGCCTCGGGCCAAACCCTGGGCAGACTGGCCACCCGCGTGGCCGTGCTGCTGATGGGCAAACACAAAAGAACCTATACCCCTCATATGGACTGCGGTGATTTTGTCGTTGTGACCAATACGGATAAAATCAAAGTAACCGGCAACAAAATGGAAGAAAAAATTTATTTCTCCCACTCCGGTTACGCCAAAGGCGCCAAGGAAACCCCGCTCAAACGCCAGTTTGAAAAGGATTCCACCAAAGTGCTGGAACTGGCCGTCAAACGCATGTTGGACGTCAACCGCCTGCGCGCCCCGCGCCTCAAACGCCTTCGCCTGTTCAGCGGCGAAGAACATGAATTCGCCGGCAGATTTGCCAAATAAGAGGGACAGAGTTTTATGAACAATACCAAAGAAATTAAAACCGGCCGCCGCAAAACTTCCGTCGCGCAGGCCAGACTGGCAAAAGGCACGGGCGTGATTACCGTCAACGCCAAAGCCTTGGCCGACTATTTCAAAGGTCATGAAAAATACCAGGCTACCGTAAAAGCCCCGCTGGTGATCACCAGCCTGGACAAAGAATATGACGTCACCGCCAAAGTGCAGGGCGGGGGGATTTCCTCCCAGGCGGGCGCGCTGCGCCACGCCATTGCCCGCTCCGTGGCCGAGATCAGCGAAGAACTGAAGAAAACCGTCAAAAAAGCCGGTTTCCTGACCCGCGATCCCCGTATGGTGGAAAGAAAGAAACCGGGCCAGCCCGGCGCCAGAAAACGCTTCCAGTTTTCCAAACGTTAAGCGTTTTGTACGGCCATGTTTTACAAACCCCCTTCTTCGGAAGGGGGTTTACTTTTGGGTGTGCTTTTTGCCATAATGGCTTTAGAGCAGAAAAGCTCGTTTGATTTAGAAGGTTAAATAGGCTTGTTTTTGGGTCCGCGCCCCGCGCGGAGCATCCGCCCGAAAAGGCGGAAGTTATCACCCCAAAGACGGCGTAGCTATTTAACTGTGTAAAGCATTACACAGTAAGGCAACGCCGTTGATGGTGCGTGATAACTCCATCAACGTTGCGTTGCCTTTTTTATTTATTCGGGATGGGGTATTTGGACAATTACCCCGTAAGCGTAAAGGAGAGATTACGCTCCTTTGCCGCGCGCCCGGCGGCCATATCCCCGCCGCGGCGCGTACGGGAAAATAAAAGGAGGTTTTCGGCCGTACCCTATAATTGCCGTTTTTTAGCGCTTTGTTTTTAGCCCCGCAAGGGGACAGTTTCCCGCAGGGGAAGCAGTTTTCACCTAAAAACAAAGTTGTTTTTCTCCGTGTAAAGCGTTACATGGAGAGGCAGCTTTGTTTTGGAATGGGTGAAAGCTTTCTAAAGCAAACGCTGCCTTTTTTGTATACGGATTTAACCCATCCCCCCTGCCGGACTCTTAACGGTCCGGCAAAAAGCCTCCGGCGCTCTCATCCCGGGGGCTTTTTATTGTAAAAGTCCGCCGGAAGGCGGAGGAAGAAGCATATTACGAAAACCCCCGACACAGTCGGGGGTTTTTATCATTTGGATTCTTTGTTCTCAAAGACGGGAGCTATATGCGGGCTGGCGTCCACCAGGTCTTTAATGGGTTTAATGACCTTGGCCTGCGCGCACAGCGTGCACGGTCCGCCGATACAGCCGCCTTTGCAGCTCATTACTTCCAGCAGCTGGAAGTCTCCCACGCCTTTGGCGTAGGCGTTGAGCATCAGCATGGACTTTTTGTCCAGGCCGTTAATTGTCATCATTTTAATGGGACGGTGTCCGTTGACGGCCGTCTCCACGGCTTTGGCCACGCCGCCGGTGACGCCGTAATAGCGGCCTTCACCGGATACTTTGGGATCCAGCGGGGTTTCTTCGCACTCGGCGGGGTTGATGCCGCGCGCGTCCAGCAGGGCGCCCAGCTCTTCGTAAGTCATCACATAGTCCACATTGGGGTCTTCGCGCCCTTCCACACGTTTGGAAACGCAGGGCCCGACAAACACCACTTCATAGCCGTTTTTCTTTTCAATTTCGGCAATGTAGGACATCGGGGTGTGCGTATCGGACACAAATTTCTGCAACGCGGGCAGGTGCTTGCGCACAGCCTGTATCCAGGCGGAGCAGCAGGACGTCGTCATAAATTTATCGCCGCGTTCCAGGCGTTCAATGAGTTCTTTGGCCTCGTTGCGCGTGGTTACGTCGGCCCCTTCGGCCACTTCGGTTACTTTGTCAAAACCGGCTTTTTTTATGGCCGTCAGCAACTGCGGCAGGGTAGCGTTAAACTGGCCCACAATGGACGGGGCCACCACGGCGCAGACTTTGCGCGTGCTTTTCATGGCGCTTAAAATGTCAATGAGCTGGCTGCGCTCCATAATGGCGCCGAACGGGCAGGCGTCCATGCAGTGTCCGCAGGATATACATTTGTCAAAATCAATCTGCGCAAAACCGTTTTCCCCTTTGTGTATGGCGTCCACGGGGCAGGACTGCTCGCACGGGACGGGCACATAAGTAATGGCGTTGTAGGGGCAGGCGGCTTTGCACTGGCCGCAGTTTTTGCACTTGTCGGGGTCAATGTGGCTTCTGCCGTTGACCACTTTCACCGCGCCGAATTTGCAGGCGGTTTCGCAGGCGCGGGCCAGACAGCCCTGGCAGGCTTCGGTAACAATATGGCGGGCTTTTACGCAGCCTTTGCAGGCAATGTCCAAAACGGTCAGCGGTACTTCGGGAGTGTCTTTGCGCAAAAGGGCCTGTTTGGCGTAATCATTAAGAGAAGTGGCTTCGTCGTCCTGCTCCACGGAGCAGCCCAAAGCGGCCAGCGTGCGGGCGCGGAATACGGCGCGTTCCTTATAGACGCAGCAGCGCACGTCCAGCTTGGCGTCGCGCGGAATGACGTCATAAGGAATGCGGTAAGCCGCGGTTTCCAGCGTGCCCTTGTCAAAGGTTTCAATGACTTTGCGGAGGGCTTGGCGTTTAAAACTGATGGCTTTGTTATCGTTCATATTAATTACATTTTACCATATTAATATAACGGCTTTTTCAGTTGCATGGCCTGAGGGACACAAACAATTTCGTAAATTTGGGCCCTAACCCCCCGTCTTGCGCCTTACGTAACTGCCATTACGCGGCGGCGCAACTGGCGGGGGCTTATTCCCTCAAATTTACAAAATCATGCCTGTAGATGCATATCTTCCAGCAGTGCGGCACGGCATGGATAACGGCTTTTTCAGTTGCATGGCCTGGTGCGGGCCAACCATTTTCCAAATTTGGCCCTCTTCGCGCCGACTTGCCCCTTAAATAACTGCCATTATTCTGCGGGGCAACTTGCGGCGCAAATAGCGCTCAAATTTGAAAAATCAGGGCAGCGGACGCACATGTTTTAGTAACGCGGGACGGCATAAACAAAACCGGCTTTTTCAGTTGCATGGCCCGAGAGATGCAAACAATTTCGTAAATTTGGGCTGTTTGTCTGCCAGTCAGGGCAGGCGCAGTACGGCGGTAAGCGGGCGGTGGTCGGAAGAATCTATTTCCGGCACCGAGGATTCCATCACTTCCAGCCCGCGCACAAAAATATAGTCCACTGTCCGGCGGAAGTACCGCGTGCGCAGATCGGGGGTAAAAATGATTTCCCGCAGGCCCAGCTTTTGTGCCGTCAGAAGCAGTTCGTGATGGCGTTTTTGGCTCCATACGTTAAAATCACCCGCCACAATGACGGGGCCGTCAAAGCGGGCCAGCAGTTCTGCGGCGTTTTGCAGGGTTCGTTTAAAAGGACCGATGCCCGTAAAATTAATGGCGTGCAAATTAACCACCAGCAGGCGTGTGTCGGCCAGCGGGTAAATCAGACGCATGGTCATTTTGGGTATATGCAACAAAGGTTCGCATACGCTGGCGTTAAATAAAATATCGGCGGCCGGCGCGCGGCAGCCGGCGGCAATGCCGGTGGGGATTTTGGCGCGCGGTGACAAAAAACTGATGGCGGCATTCCAGTTCAGACCGCTTTGGCCGACGGCTTCGGCGCAGGCGGAGCCCAGGCGCGCTTCCTGCGCCAAAAACAAATCACTGTGTGCGCACAGGTCTAAAAAATCCCGCTTCCAATCCGTATGCTTGCATTTGTGCCAGTTCCACACGCTCAGGCGAAACGTGCGCGGCAGACGCTCCAGGGAAGGGGCGGGGCCGGTGTTGATAAGCGGGGTGTCGGGCAGAAGCGGATTTTTCATAATTAATAATACGGCGTCAGCAGTCTAAACGCATTGTCGCGCAGGGTGCGCAAAAGCGGCGGGCGCAGGTGTTTTTCATACGGCACGCGTACGGACTTTTGCTTTTTGTGTTCTATGACTTGGCGCACCTGTTTGGCCAGGGCGGGGTCAAAGCATTCCATATTGCTTTCAAAGTTCAGTTTAAAACTGCGCACGTCCCAGTTGGCCGAGCCGGCAAACAGCCACACTTCATCCACTAAAAACAGCTTGCTGTGGTCAAACGGCGGCTCGGTGCGGTAAATTTTAACGCCCTTGGACAGCAGGCGGCGGAAATTGGCCTGCATGGCCCAGTCCATGCCGAAAATATTGCTTTTCTGCGGCAGGATAATTTCCACGTCCACCCCGCGCATGGCGGCCGTTTCCAGCGCGGAGAGCATATCGTTTTCCGGCAGGAAATACGGGGTGACGATACTGGCCGTTTTTTGCGCGCAGGCCAGCGCGCCCAGGCAGAGGCGTTCTATTTTGCCGTAATCGCCGTCCGGCCCGTCGGGTATAATGCGCGCGGGTGTCAGCCCGGGCATGGGAGCGCCCTTGGAGCTGCGCACGGAAGCGGGCATAAAGGCTTTTTTGCCGGAGAAAATCCAGTCTTCTTCAAACAGGCGTATCATTTGGTTGATGACGGGGCCTTTTACTTCAAACGTAACGTCCTGTATGGGGTCTTTGGGTTTTTGGACGACCAAATTGCCTTCGGCCACATTCATGCCGCCGAAGAAGGCCGTTTCCCCGTCAATAATCATGATTTTGCGGTGATTGCGCAGATTGACAAAGGGCAGATTGACGGGGCTTTTGCTGGGCAGAAAAACGGAAAATTTTACGCCTTTGATTTTTTTGACCGCCGCGGCGATATTGGGCCGGCTGTAGTTGAGCCCCACGCCGTCAATAAGCATGCGCACGTCCGCCCCGTTTTTTACGGCCTGTTTCAGCGCGGGGAGAAACATTTTGCCCGCTTTGTCATTGTTAAAGATATAACTGGCGATAAGCACCTGTTTTTTTGCGCCCGCTATGGCGGCGCACATCAGCGGATAGGCTTCGTCTCCGTTAATCAGCGGCCGGACGGAATTGCCCAGCGCCAAATGCTGGGGGTGCACTTTGTATCCCAGGCGCAGCAGCTGCAGCAGAGAGGCGGGGACTTCTTTTTCTATTTCTTCGGCGGTCTTGCCCGTCAGCGTAAAAATATCCGTGCCGTGGTTGTGCAGGCGCAGGGCTTTGCGCCGCACGCGGTTGATACCCAGTATAATATAAGCCACACACCCGATGACGGGGGCCAGCCACACCAGGCCCGTCCAGCCGATGGCGCTGGGCACATCGTCTTTGTGCAGCATAATATGCACCGTCACCACAATTTGCATGGTAACAACGAAAACGCCGGCTAAAGTCAGTGAAAAGATATTCATAAATTCTCTTTCTCCGTTTTCCGATACTGTAAATTATTTTTCAAACGCTTGTCCGGCTTTTTTCGGGTTAGGAAAATTTATTTTTCATCTTGCGTCTGCGTTTGTCTGCGCAGCAGCGGCTTGGGATTAACCACGCGGGGCAGATTGGCCCTGTCCCATGCAGTGCCGCCGGAAATGAGCGCTTTGCGTACGGTGCGGTTTTGGTTTTGCGCGCGTTCGGCGGCGGCTTTTTCCTGCGCCTGACGCTGCGCTTCGGCGGCTTCTTCGGTCTGCTTTTTCAGTCCGTCCAAATAGGCGTTTTTATCCGTTTCGTTTTCAAAGGTGCGCGTCAATTCGTCTTTTTCAAACAGAAACCAGCGGTTGATGGGGGTGGGGGTATTGATGTCTTGGTAAAGCAGTTGGTACAGCAGGGCGCCCTCCGGCAATACGTCGGCGCCCTGTGCAGAGATTTTCCCTTCATAAAAATTTTCAAATGCTCTGCGGGGCAGCCCGATGTTCACCCCGTATTTTTTATTGACCGCCAAGACGTCGGCCGCCGTGGCCGCCGCGGCTACAAATGTTTGCGGGCTTTCGGCTTTAAACAGGAATTTGCGGAACTCGCCCCCGCTGTAATATTCCACCAGGGCATATTCTTTGCCGCCGCCGCGCACAATGCGGTCTTTGTCGGATACGACGGGCACGGCATAAAGCACCTGTTCGCGTGTTTTGCCGCGCAGGCGGCGCGTGAGCTGCGGGGCGTTAAAGTCCCAGAGGGAGGCCTGCTCCGCGGCGGTAGCGTCCCCCGTCATTTCAATCACAATTTCGTCCTGCGCCAGCACCTGCGGCGTACCCGCCAGCAAAAAGCAGACGGCCGCCAAAGCATATGTTTTCATGTAACCAGTCTAGCATTTTGGGCGGGAAAAAGGGCGCGCGTTATAAAAAAGGCCTCTGTTAAGAGGCCCCGTCAAATACCCACGTGCTCAAATACCGCTCTCCCGTGTCCGGCAGCAACACCACGATATTTTTGCCCGCGTTTTCGGGGCGTCGCGCCGCCTGCAGGGCCGCATACATGGCCGCGCCGGAACTGATACCGGCCAAAATACCTTCTTCTTTGGCCAGGCGGCGGGCCGTTTCCGCGGCCTGCTCGTTGGTGACGGGGATAATTTCGTCTATCACGCTGCGGTCCAAAATAGCCGGTACAAAGCCTGCGCCGATGCCCTGTATTTTATGCGCACCTGCGGGTTTGCCTTCCAAAACGGCCGAGTCCGCCGGCTCCACGGCGATGATTTGGGCTTTGGGGTTTTTCTTTTTTAAATACCGTCCTACGCCCGTAATCGTGCCGCCCGTACCCACGCCGGCCACAAAAATATCCGCTTTGCCGTCCAGCGCTTCGTCTATTTCGCGGCCCGTTTGGGCGTGCGCGGCGGGATTATTAGGGTTGTCAAACTGATTGGGCGAATAGGCGTTGGGGATTTGTTTTAACAGTTCCTGCGCTTTGGCTATGGCCCCTTTCATGCCTTGCACCGCAGGCGTCAGTTCCACCCGCGCGCCCAGCGCGCGCACGAGTTTGACGCGTTCGGGGCTCATGTTTTCCGGCATGACCAAAATCATGTGATACCCCTTGACCGCGCAGAGAAAAGCCAGCGCAATGCCCGTGTTGCCGCTGGTGGGTTCCACAATGGTGTCGCCTTTATGCAGCAGGCCGCTTTTTTCGGCGGCTTGCAGCATAGCCAGCGCGGGGCGGTCTTTGACGCTGTAGGGGTTGAACATTTCCAGCTTGGCGTACAGCTCTGCCG
>DWVB01000057.1 GCA_019120455.1 Candidatus Avelusimicrobium excrementipullorum | reverse complement strand
GTTTTAATATTCTACCTTATTCTTCGGTGCCTAATAGGAACTTACGCGGCTTCGTCTTCTTTGTCAAAGAAAATATTCTACCTTATTCTTCGGTGCCTAATAGGAACGTGTCGGAAAATTCGTGGCGCGCTTTGATAAATATTCTACCTTATTCTTCGGTGCCTAATAGGAACTTAAGAACTTCTTTATGTGATTTTTATTTTAATATTCTACCTTATTCTTCGGTGCCTAATAGGAACACGTCGGACGGGCTGACACGCAAAACGTCTAATATTCTACCTTATTCTTCGGTGCCTAATAGGAACTCGTTTTTTGTTATCAATAAAGTACATGCGAATATTCTACCTTATTCTTCGGTGCCTAATAGGAACCTTTGCCTTCGGGGCGGCCAATTTTGACAAATATTCTACCTTATTCTTCGGTGCCTAATAGGAACAGGCTTTCCAGCTGCAGCCACTGCTGCGGAAATATTCTACCTTATTCTTCGGTGCCTAATAGGAACGTGTATCGCGTGAATATGCGGCGGGTTATGAATATTCTACCTTATTCTTCGGTGCCTAATAGGAACGATATTGCAAGATACTACGCTGGTCAACGCAATATTCTACCTTATTCTTCGGTGCCTAATAGGAACAACGCCGGATTAACGGCTTTAAGGGGAGACAATATTCTACCTTATTCTTCGGTGCCTAATAGGAACACGTCTATTAAAGACTACGGTGCATTTATGAATATTCTACCTTATTCTTCGGTGCCTAATAGGAACACGACCTCGCCTACTAAAAAGGCGGATAAAAATATTCTACCTTATTCTTCGCTGCCTAATAGGAACGACGCTGGGTGTGCCCCAAACCATAAAGACCCTTTTTGTTTCTATCAAAAACTACTCCAAGACGGGCAAGGATATAAATAAGTAAAACATACCGACGGGCACTCAACCACTAACCCAATAAAAAAGGCCCCTTATAAAAGCTGCCTTATCAAATGGTGGGGCTGTGGTGCGTGATGAATGTTCTTCTTTCGTACGCGTACGGAGAGAGTCCCTGTTTATCAGGCAAAAAGCAGGGAATTGTAGATAAAAATTCGTTAGTTTTTGGATTTTGGAGCATATGGGGCGTAAAATCCCTCGTCGGAGATATGTTTGGGATATAGGCCAAAATTCCCTAAAATCCATAACAGGGAAAAAACAGGCGTAAACTAATTAAATCAGCGAATTAACGGCTAATTAAAATAGAATAGATAGATTTCCTCTTATTTTCATTTAATGGTATGCATATATGCCATTAAATTGCCAATAAAAAGGATTTATCGGCTAAGAAATGTTTTTACAAATCTTAATATTTTGTGAGAAAAAAACCCGCATTTAGTGGGACTTAGAGAAATTTCCGATGGAAACCATTGATATTTTTGGCTTAATTTGCTATACTAAATATAAGTCCTTATTACCAACAGGCACGGCTTGGAGATGCGTGTGAGGTAATGATGGCCTTGAGGATATTTCGAGCCATGGGCAATAACAGCCCTATAAGCACTCGGGATGTGTGCTTGGACCTGAAGCACTTTGTGCGAGGTTAGCACAATTCTCTTTATCACTCATCCCCAGCCCTTGTAATGGACAAGGTGTCTCCTACGGATGAGTTTTTCTTTTTTATCAAAACTCAAAAGTCCACGCAACAAAAACCTGCATTTGGCGAGACTTTTCATGACGCTAATTAGTTTAATAATTGCCTTTTCTGCACTGAAGACAAGTAATTCCATTGGCACGCCACATATCTACAACACTTTGGCGGTCATCTACAGTAAAAAGGATATCCTTCCCCTGGGTTTTGAGAGAGTTTAGTATATCTTGTTTTACCTCGCGGTCCGGGCGTTGGTCATTATCAGCACGCATGAGTAGGGTTTTGAAAGGGATTTCATGCCAAGTAAGCCATGTTTCTGTCGCTTTACGAAATCGTTCCTGTCTGCCTGATACCAAGATGATTTCAAACTTTCTGCTTTCGTACAGCGTGCGGTAGAGCTCCACTACGGGGGTATTTGGGATATCTTCTTCCATTTTGGCGTTAAAGTTCTTCCAGTCCGGGGGCTCTTGTTTAAGGAACTCTTCCCGTCCGTTTAAGTCTGCCAAAGTGCCGTCTATATCAAATAAAATCGTTTTCATAATGTTAATTTTTCTTTATCTTATTTATTGTGAAGCCCTTTTTTAAGATCTTCAAAGGAAATCTTAAGAGTTTGATTGTTGCCGTCTAGACATTCAACATCACAAAAATCTACCCAACCTTCTATTTTTAGCCCCGTTCCGTTTTCCAATCGGATTAATATATCGGGGATTTGTGGTGGATTTTTTTCCTCTCCGAAAGAGTATCTATGTGCCGGAAACTCTACTGCTTTAATAGTTTGGCCTACACAAGGAGAAAACATCACATTTCCGTCTACATTGGCAGAATTGATATCCCAAGTGGCATTTGGGGGGATTTTATTTATATCGGCGTAAATGGTGTTGTCTAGTTCTAAAATCAAAATTTCCAGCCGTCTGCCGTCATCTAATTCTATTACAATAGGTTCATCCACTTCCGCTATACGATAGAACATAAGATTTTGGGGAATATTTGCGTATTCGGCTTTTTCTCTGGCCTGATCTTCGGGAAGAACTTTATCCAATTGAAGAAATGCTAAATTTTCTATTCCATCCCTGTCATGGTCGTAGTCTCGCCCTAAAATTTTAATACTTTTTATCTTTTTTCCAATAATGTTTAGTTTTGAAAAAAAGTCTTTTATTTGCTTGTCCGTAGAAAGACGGGCCGCCTCTTGTTTCCATAAAAGGACATTGTAGTATGTCATTTTTATATCTCCATGACAGTTTTATAAAAGAAATTTGATAAAGGAGCAGTATCTTTTACCAAGTCAGGTAAACTGGTGGCGAAACTGGTATAGTAGGATAGTTGTTCCTCTATCCACCGGTTAATAAGCACGGGGGAATCTATAATTCCCAGTTCTGTCCCTTTCTTTTTCTCCTCAATCAACTTGTTTAAGAAGTCCCAGATAAGGGAATCTTGGCGGAAAACTTCCTTCAGTTTATCCATTTCTATGGGAGGCGGAGTTTGTTGTTGTTCTATCCAACGGCAAGCTGCCAAAGTGCGCAAAATGTACAAATACTTTTTGAGTTTGGGCTTTTCCTTGTCGGCATAGGCTTTGTAGTTATTTTCCGCTAAGCCTGCATATGAAAACACTAGGGCTTTTGGGTTATAAAACTCTTGGGCCAATGCTTGGAAATGAGGAAACTCATCCGTTTGCTTGTAGACAATGGGACTATGTATCCACTCGTATAAGGACATATTGCCTTTTAAGAGCAGGTTTAGTGCCTTTTTGAGTTCCCACCCGGCAAAATCTAACAAATTGTTTTCTTCCATTTTCACGAGATTGTCTGCTTGTTTTGAAATCGAAAAATACCATTTGGGCTGGTGATAATACAAAAAGCGGACATCATAATCGCTATCTTGCGATGAAAACCCCCACACACGGCTGCCCGATTCCACCGCGTGAAATATTTTGATGTGATGTTGTCGTTCCAATTCGGTTAGTTTTTTTAAAATTTTATTTTTCATAATATTTTTAAATTAGGTTGTAAATAAGTCGGGGAAGAAGTGCTCAATTGCTTTGTTCAGAGGGGGATTTTGCACTTTTTCCCTAGGATTTTTTCTTGCGCTTTAATGGCTCTATAAACTATTTTTTTCCATTTTTCCAATGGTTTGCTTAAAGTGGTGATGAGTAAATCCCTATCTACCTTTATATCAAACATAGTACATCTATTAAACAGTTCATCGTTATATGTTTGGATTACAAAGCGCGTCTTGTTTTCTTGATCCGTCCAAGCAAGCAATTTATTTTGCCAATATTCTTCCAGATATCCAGTGGCATAAGGTTGCGTTTTTAATTTTTCTATAAATTCTTCTAAACTCCACATAGAATATTCATCTACCCCAAGAGCGTACTCTTGTTTTGTGGTAAATAACCATTTTTTCCCGGTTGCTTCTAAAACAAGTACTGAAGATAAAGTATTAAAAAAATCATCTGCTCCTATAAGATATTTAGCAAAAGCTGCCACCGTGTCTTCTCCATAGGAATCTTGCTCATTTTCCAAACTTTGCTCATACTCATCGCAAAATAAATAATTAGCAATTTTAAAATCACAAGATAAACTTTTGGATTCTTTTGCTGATACAGAAGGGGGAGGGGGAATTTCTTTTCCGTCCTCATACCACATATCGGTAACCGGACTATAGGTCCATTTATCCTCATCTCCTGCTCCAAAATAACTGCTGTAATAATGCTCAAGTTCTTTTTTCATATAAAATCCTTAATACAAACAAAGGGGTTGTTCGGTACATAAGTATGGCATCACGCTCTGCTACTCACATATCTATCATAACATTAGTACACGACAGCAGTAGGTCGTGATAAAATTTATAAAAATATTTTTTAATGCGACCATATGTTGTCGCGTGAGTTTGTTAGACTATAGAAAAGAAGGAGTAGAATTATGAAAAGTTTTTTAAATAATTTAGTTAAAACTTTAAATGAAGATGTTAATGTTTCTTATACGGAAAATGGTGCCCTTGGGTATTGTCAATCCGGAAAAGCTTTGTTAGATATGAACTTTCGGGTTTCTTCTTATAGAAATAAAGCAGAAGAAGATATCAGTAATGATTTTGTAAAAGCGTTTTATGAGGATAAGTTGTTAGCTCTAAAGTGGTTGTTCTTTGCGCGTGATGTGCGTGGGGGCTTGGGAGAGCGGCGTTTATTTCGCGTTATATTGGAAAAAATGGCTGCAAACTTTCCGAAAAAGTATGTGATTAAGGCCCTAGAGTTGGTACCTATATACGGGAGATATGATGATTTATTTTGCTTGCTTGAGAGTGAAAAAGTCACAAAAGGAATCAAAAATGCAGTTCTTAAGCAGCTTAAAGACCAATTAGATGCTGATTTTGAAGGCGCTAAGAATGGAAAACATATTTCTTTATTAGGGAAGTGGCTTCCTTCTTGCAATACTTCCAGCGAAAAAACTAGAAAACTAGCTAAGCAAATAAGGGAGTATTTCCAATTATCTGAAAAGGATTACCGAAAAAAATTAGCCCTTCTGCGTCAGTATTTAGATGTAACTGAGGTGAAAATCTGCGCGAATCGTTGGAGTGAGATTGACTATAGTAAGGTGCCTTCTAGAGCAAACTTACTTTATGGAACAGCATTCTTTAAGCACGATAAAGTAAGAAGAGACAAATTTTTAGAAAAAGTTGAAAAAAACGAAGTAAAAATGAATGCGGGAGCACTTTATCCTCATGATATTTTAAGGCAATATAGAGATAAAAAAGAGGTAGATCGAAGTTTAGAGTCTCTTTGGAAATCTTTGCTTGTTCCCTATGAGTTGGGGGCCAAGGTGCCATCTACGATTGTGGTAGCTGATGGATCCGGTTCCATGTGGACTAATGTAGGAACTGATAATACCAAAGCGATAGATGTGTGTAATGCTTTAGCTATCTATTTTGCATTCGGTTTAAAAGGTGCATTTAAGGAGAAATACATTACTTTTAGTGAGAATCCTCAGTTGGTAGATTTAAGTAAGGGTGATACTTTATTAGAAAAAATGAATATCGCTTTTGCTTATGATGAAGTAGCTAATACCAATATAGAGGCTGTTTTCGATTTGATTTTACGAACAGCCCTTAAGCAGAAAACAAAAAAGGATGCCATGCCGGAAAATATTCTGATATTGTCTGATATGGAGTTTGATTATGCTGTTTCTGCCCCAGTGGATGAAAAATTGTTCCAAACAATTCGTAGGAAATATGAAGAGAAAGGATATAAGCTCCCACGACTTATTTTTTGGAATCTATGTAGCCATAGTATGACCATCCCCTTGAGGGAAAATGAAAACGGTGTGATGTTAGTAAGCGGTTTTTCTCCTAATATCGCTCAAATGATTATGAGTGATAAACTAGACCCTTACGAGGCTTTAAAAGAACTGTTGGAAAAGCCGCGCTATGATTTGGTGCATAATGCATATTGTCGCCCCAAAGATTTGCGTCCAGACCCAACAGAAAGGCTCATAATTTAGAATTTGAAAGATACTAACAGCAACATTCTATTTCTTAACCAAATAAAGAGATATAGTATCTTGTCCCTAGGAAACTAGGCAATCAAAAGACCCTATTGGGCGTGGTAGGAATTTGGATAGATGGTTTTTACCTTACTTAAACGTAGGGACTTTGCCCCGGATTTGTATACCGGACCGCATGAAGTCTTCTTTTACTTAAGTGTAAGGACGCATTTATTCAAACTTACGCACAACGGAAGCGAATCCAGCCCAATGAGTATCCAAGTTTCGGCTCACAAAGGCTGGGCTTGAGAAGGTCTTTTGAAAAAGGGAAGCAGTATATTATCGTCTAGTGTATCTTGCTACATTTTATCCCTAGAACAGGATTTGTATGCCTGGTCGCTGGGGATAAAATAAAGATGCCAACAGCAATTAAACGAATAAAACATTGTACTGCTTCCCTTCAAATAACAAAAAGGTTTACCGCCTTGGGACGGGTTCACCTTTTTGAAGTGCCAACGAGTGTAACCCAGGTATCCTCTCTACTGTCTGCAAATTGCTTAAGTGCAAAGCAGAGTAGGGATGGATAGGACTTGTTGGCTTTTACTATAGATTAGGAAGAAAAAGTCTTATGATGAATAATACCCTAATTTTTAAACCAAAAAGTAAAAAGCTGAATCAAGAAAGAAGTACTACCGACTATATTGTATTGTGGTGTTACCCTTCGGATGATAGGAGATTAAATCAACTTTATATTCATCAAGATGATTTCTTATTTTTGGCAGTTGCTTATGGAATAGCAATAGATCATAGCGGATTAGATATATATGAATGCTATGCGTTAAAAAAACAAGATCGGTTAAAACTACTTAATGAGGCGCGAAAACTCGTTCGTTTTAATTCGTTTAAGGATATGTATGATTACTTACAACAGGTAAAGCAAGAAATCGCCTATGATTATACATATAGTTTAACCAATTACCCTGATGCTGTATGGAACGATCGCAAAGAAATAGATAGTATGCTTGATGATATATTTGCTTGGACAGAATTTATCATGAAAGATGGAGATGAAATAGAGATATTAGGATTGTAAGGAGTAATTATGGAAAAATTAGCAGAAAACATTTTGTCTTGGTGTAAAAATTTAGAGCCTGCGGCTATGCAACAGGTGCAGAACTTATCTAGTCATCCTTGTTTGGTGGGCAATGTGTGCTTGATGCCGGATGCCCACTGTGGCTACGGCATGCCTATTGGTGGGGTTGTGGCTTTAGATAATGCCATATCTCCCAATATGGTGGGGGTAGACATTGGCTGCGGGATGCTTGCCGTACAGACAAGTCTTACTGATATTACGCGCGAAAAAGTACAGGCCATTGTAGACAAAATCTACGAGAGGGTGCCTGTAGGTTTTGAGCATCATAAAGCAGCCCAAGAAAATCCGCTTTTTCAAGATTTACCCCGTTGGAATAAAACGGAAGTGTGTAAGAGAGAGTTTTTCTCTGCACAAAAGCAGATTGGCACATTGGGTGGGGGAAACCACTTTATAGAAGTGCAACGCGGAAGTGACGGTCACATTTGGTTTATGATTCATAGCGGTAGCCGTAACTTGGGTAAACAGGTGGCGGAATACTACAACGATAAAGCCGTTAAACTCTGCACCATGTTTAAGCAAGATGAAATTGCCAAGCAAGATTTGGCCTTTTTGCCCATTGGTACCCGTGAAGCGGGCGATTATATTAACGAAATGAAACTCTGCTTAGATTTTGCCTTTGAAAACCGCAAGATGATTGCCACGGCTATCAAAAAGGTGTTTACGGAAGAATTCCCTCAAGTAGAATTTGTGCAGGAAATCAATATCCACCACAACTACGCCGCCGTAGAAGAACACTATAACCGGAAAGTATGGGTACACCGCAAAGGTGCTACTTTGGCAACTGCGAATACGACGGGTATTATACCGGGCTCTCAGGGAACGAGCTCCTACATTGTACAGGGACTAGGTAATGAAATGTCCTTACAATCTTGTTCCCATGGAGCAGGACGGTGCATGTCTCGCAGTAGAGCCATGAAAGACTTAGATTTAGCCCACGAACAGGAAATCTTAAATAGCCAAGGTATTGTGCACCGCATGAACGAGCAAGCTTTGTTAGATGAAGCCCCGAGTGCTTATAAGAACATTGATGAAGTAATGGAAAACCAGAAAGACTTAGTCAAAATCTTGGTGAAACTAAGTCCGCTAGGGGTAGTAAAGGCCTCCAACGAACCTCCGTTTTGGAGAAAGAAAGCAAAGAAAGATAAATAATGCTTTAATATACAAAACATATCCGAGGGGGCTTTATGCTAGGGGATACATTAAATAAAATCAGTCGTTTGATGTATATTTTAGGTGAGTTTGATAAAGGCGAAGTATATTTATCTGATATTGCTGAAGAACTAATGGTAAATGTCCGTACGATTCAACGCGATATTAAGATTTTGGAAAGTGCAGGTTTTCCGATAGCGAATCCAAGTAAAGGGGAGTACTGCTTTGTGGAAGGGTATTCTCTGCAGAAACTGCAACTAAGCGCCAAAGAAGCCGCTATGCTGGCTCTTTTGTCCAGTATTGCAGGCAGTTTGGGGGGAAGCTTCCAAGAAACCTATATAAGCTTAAGAAACCGCATTTTGGAGAATGATAAAGCAAACCCCTTTTATATTAAACTCCCCAAAGGACAGGCTTTTTTGGACGATAATCATAGTAAGTTAATAGAAAAAGCCATTAAAAAACAGGAAAAACTGACGATTGAGTATGACAAGTCTAAACTATCGGGTAAGGACATATCCCCACTCAAAATTGCTTGGTTTGACGGTTTTTGGTACTTATTAGCTTTAGGGAAAGATGAGAAAATCTTAAAGCTTCGTTTGGATAAAATAAAAAACCTTACTCCGACCGGAGTTATATTCAAAAGACCTAAAAGTGTTGAAAAGATTTTAGAGGAAAGCGCCTCTGTGTGGTTTGAGGGCAATCGTGATAAACGGGTGGAGTTGGCAGTCGCACCGGAAGTTGCACCTTATTTTGAAACGAAAGAGTATTTCCCTAAGCAGAAAGTGCTTAAAAAGGCCGGTAAAGACGGGCTTGTGTTAGAGTCCTTTACGGGTAAGTATGAAGAGATTTTACCCACTATTTTGGCCTGGATACCGCATATCACGGTACAAGATCCGAAAGAACTAAAAGATTTAGTCGCTGAAAAAATAGCGACATATAACGGAAAAATTAAGTAGGCCCACAACTCTTTATAGTATTTGGAAAGGGGCTTTCCTAATTGAATTAGGGAGAGGAATATGGAATATATACTACTTATATTATTGTTTGTATTAGTTGGCCTAATACTGACATATACGTTGCGTAAACGCCAGGTTGCAGTCGTATGGGCCTTTTGGGTTGGTTTTGGAGCCCAAATGATATATCAATTCGCATTTTATCCATATCGATTTTACAGAATGTGGACAGATATAAAGGCCTTTTTGGGATAGTTCGTATTGGAACGATTTGATAGTGCCAAAAGAAGTTTTTATAGTAGTAAAAAATGAAAAAGCCCCGCAGTAGCGGGGTTTTTATAACTACAGCTCACAATAAACCCCGGGCGTAAGCCCGAGGGATGGGGTGTGTATCCCCAAATCTTCATATTTAGTACCATCTCAATATGGAACTTACCAAATTAAGCCACTGCGTTTATCACTGCCGATACCACATAGTGCTGCGGGCCAAATACCGAAAGAAGATATTTAATGAAGGTATTTTGCATTTTTTAAGGAACGGATTAAAGAGATTGGAGAGCATTATCCACTAATAGTGATTTTGGAAGAAAATCACGATAGGGATCATATTCATTTGTTGGTTAGTATACCTCCGAGCATGGCAGTAGGTTTAGTAGTAAGGATAATCAAGAGTAATTTAGCAAGAGATATGAAGAAGGAGTTTCCGTTTCTTAAAAAGTGCTATTACGGAACAGACGGTATTTGGTCGGATGGATACTTTGTATCCACGGTAGGGATAAACGAAGAACAAATACGAAAATATATAGATATGCAGGGAAAAGAAGATTTGAGGCGAACAATGAAATTGTTCGTATAGAAAGAAACCCCGGGCGTAAGCCCGGGGAGTTTCATTTTAAACTTTTCCGGTTTTCCCTCTTGTTGCTGGCTTTAGCTGATTTTCCGCCTATGTCCGTGCCCTTCCTGCCCCCCATTTTTACATGGTTTTTGCCGGATTTGCCCTGATGTACTCAGATTTGTTTTGACAGGTTCCCCCGTCTGAAAAAGACAAAAAAGGGCCCGTTTCTTCACAGAAACGGGCCTCCGTCGGAAAACGGAGAGGGAGGGATTCGAACCCTCGATACGGGAGTTAACCCGTATAACGGTTTAGCAAACCGCCGCTTTCGGCCTCTCAGCCACCTCTCCCAAATCGTTTTTTACGTCAGAAAACTGCCGCAACACTATTATTATAACAAATAATGAAAGTCTTGTCTGTTTTGACCAGAACCAAACGGGAAATTTCCCCGTCTCTGCGGCCAAGACCAAAAAAGTTTAAAAACTCTTTTTCAGGCCTTCGTCCAGCGGCGTAAATTTCTGGCCGGTAAGACTGCGCCACTTTTCGCTGCTGCAAATCCAGTGTCCGGGCACAACGGCTTCTTTGACTTTGTCATAATTCAAAGCCGGCTGGGCCCCCGTCAGGCGCGCGCCTAAGCTGTATAAAGCCGCGGCCAGCTTCAGCATCCATACGGGGGCATTGGGCATAAACGGTTTTTTCACGCCCATGCCCTTGGCCATTTTTTCAATAAATTCCGGCCAGGGATAATTTTTTTCTTCACAAATAAAGAAAATCTGCCCTTCCGTGCCTTCCGTTTTGGGGATATCCGTCAGAGCGCGCACCAAATCGTCCACATACACAAAGCTAAACAGCCCTTTGCCGGAGGTGTTTACCATCAGCCCGCGTTTTACCCACGCGGCGATTTTGGATACGCCGGAGTCATTTTTCCCGTATACGATAGGCGGGCGGACAATCGTCCATTTTACGGAGGGCTTCAGCGTTTCTACGGCTTTTTCCCCCCCCAGTTTGGTAATCCCGTAGTCAGACACCGGCTTTGGCTCCATATCTTCCGTACGCGGTCTATCCGGCGATTGTGCATAGCCGGACGCGGCCAGGCTGGACACATAAACAAAGCGTTCCAAATCCGGCGTTAAATTGGCCGCACAGACCATATTCTGGGTGGCGCGGGTATTGGCTTTGGCAAAGTCGTCATATTTATAGCCAAAAATAGCCGCCGCCAAATGATAGACCATACTGCACCCTTCCATGGCGCGCTGCAGAGAGGCGCAGTCCTGGTAATCGGCTTTTACAATGCTGACATTGGGATTGACGGGCTTGTTTTTGGGCGTCCGGCGCGACACAATGCGCACATGGTAGCCCTCTTTAAGCAAAGCATCGGTCAGACGCTTGCCAATAAATCCGTTTCCTCCGGTTACCAAAACGGTTTTCTTCATAAAATCCCCCTATTCCACCAAAATATCCAGCACTTCTTTTTTCTTTTCGGCGGTTTTTTGAATGTCTTTGACGGTATCGGACGCATCGTCCAGTTTCTGGTTTATAAAATTGGCATCGCGGTGCACGTTGCGGCGTACGAAATCAAAATTAAAAGTCAGCCTTTTCATGCCTTCCCGCACGTCCTGCAGGGTGGGCCATTGGTTGTTTTGCATGCGTTTGGCGGGCGTATCACCGCCTTTGAGCGGGAAATAATACAGCAAGGACACCAGCACCGCCCCGAAAAACAAAATGCTGATCAGCCGGTGCAAAAATTCCAGCTTATAAATGGCAAACATATTGATAATCACCGACAGCAACACGATGACGCACGTCCACAGCAGCCCCGCCATCAGCATAAAAGTCAGCCCTTCCCTGTCATACTGGGGCCACAAAATCAAGGTTCCTACAATACAAACAATTAAGAGAAAAAACCGTTGCCAGCCAGTCATGGTTAGCCCTCCTGTTTTAATTCCAGCGTTACGGTCAGTTCGTCTTTTTCATACAGCATCGGAAGCGGCGGAAAAGGACCGGCGTTGATGACGGCAGAAGTGGCGGCAAAGTCAAAGCTGTCATCGCCGGAGGATTTTTGAATTTCCAAATCTTTTATTTTTCCGTCGCGCGCAATGGCGAAAGTCACGCTGGCCGTGCGCACCGCGCCGGCGGGGCGGCGTTTTTCCCATTGAATCCAGAGGCTGTTGCGCACCTGGGTAATGTACCAGGGATAAGGGAAAGTGGCAAAATCGGTTTGTATATTTCCCCCTTCAAACTCGCCTTCCCCGTTGGGACCGGAAGATGCGTTTGATTTGGTGTCTTCCGCTTCGTCCAAAATACTCGGTCCGGGCAAAGGTTCGGCGGCCGGAGCGGGAGCCGGTTTTTTCTTTTTGGGCTGTTTCTTGGCGGAAATTTCTTCTTTGGACTGGTAGGCTTTTTTATCCGGTTTGGCCGCTTCCTGCGCTTTGGGCTCGGGCGGGGTCTGGGCCACCTCTTTTTTAATTTCTTTTTTCTCCTCCTGCGCGGCGGCCGCTTTGGCCTGCGCCTGCATAGACAGCACCTTTCCGCTGCCTATAAAGTCAATGGTATAGGTGGCGTTGGATTTGGACGAAGCAGGGCTGACCAGCACAACAACCAGCAGTGCCAGCAGCAAATGCAACGCACAGGAAAGGAAAAAATAACGGTTCATCAGTTTTTAGAGAGCACCCCAATGCCCAGTTTGGCCGCGCCGAGTTTCTTGGCTACGTCAAACACATCCACCACCGTCTGTATCGGCACGTCTTTGTCGGCCTCTACTAGAATGGTTTTCTTGTTGGCTTTGCCCATGCGCAGCACCAGTTCGCGCTCCAAATTGGCGGTGGTATAGGTGCGGTTTTCTATGCGGATAACGCCGTTTTTCTGCACTTCAATGCGTATCACATCATCTTCCGCCGTGGTATTGACGGCGTTGGACTTGGGCAAATCCACGTTCATCTGCATTTGCACCAGCATGGGGCTCATCACCATAAAAATAATCAGCAAAATCAGCGTGATGTCTATAAAAGGCACCATGTTGATTTCGGCCATGACGGTTCTTCTTTTATGAGACATAATTTACCCGCGGTTTTGCTGGAAAATAATTTCGTCGGCGATGTTTTCCAGTTCTTTGCCAAAATAATTGGTTTTGGACAAAAAGTAGTTATAAGCAATAACCGCCGGAATGGCCACAAACAGGCCTGCGGCCGTATTAACCAACGCTTCGGCAATACCGGCCGCCACGACGGACGCACCCGCCGCGCTGGCCGTGGCTCCGGCCAAATCTTTAAATGCGTGCATTACCCCGATTACCGTGCCGAACAGCCCGATAAACGGCGTAATGCTGCCCAGCGTGCCCAAAACGGTCAGCTTGCGCTGGAGTTTGGTTACTTCCCAGTCAATGGCGGAATCGGCAATTTCTTTCAGCTCCGCCTTAGGGCGGTCTCTTTTTTCCACCAAGGCCAAAATCACGCGCGAAGCGGGCGTGTCTTTAGTCAGCTGTTTGGTGCAGGCGTCCACCACTTTTTCATAATTGTCGGAGCGAATGGGGTGGCGGCAGTAGGCCATCAGCTTGCGCGACATGCCGATGCGGCTTCTGAACTTAAAGAAACGTTCCAAAATTACGGAAAGCGAATATACGGAAAGTATAATCAGCAACACCAATACGGGGCCGCCGGCGGCGAACAGTTCGCGCAGATTGGTCATGTTGGAAAAGTCCATTTTGTTTTATTCTCCTTATGGGTATATCTATTTTATAGCAAATCCGAAACGTCCGTAAAATACATACACGGGGTTACAGCCCCGCCGAACGCGAAAAAATAATAAACAGCTGCAGGGCTATATTGACCAGCAGTCCCCCCGCCACGTCGTCAAACACCACGCCGAAGGGGTTTTCCATGCGGTCAAAATTTTTTACCGGCCAGGGTTTTAGCGTATCCACCGTGCGGAACAGCACAAAAGCCGCCAGCAAATACGGCCAGGTGCGCGGCAGGAACATCACGGCGGTAAAGTAGCCCGCCATTTCGTCTATCACAATGCGGGGGTTGTCGTGCCCTTTATAATTTCCGCCCAGTTTGACCTGCTTGCACACCCACACGGCCGCCACCCAAAACGCCAGCAAAAACACCAGATACAAAATAAAGTCCGTTGGCAATATAAACACAAACGGCACGGCCAAAAGCGTGCCCAAAAAGCCCGCCCCCGTGTTTTTCTTAAACGGGATAACCAGCGCCGGCAGATAACTGATATAAAACCCCGTAGCCAGGGCGTTGATTATTTTTTGCATGCGGGCAGACTCCAGGACTTTCTTAACAGGTCCCAGTTGTTTTTCAAATACGATATGGCGCTGATCCAGGTAATCACGGCGGCAATGGCCGTAATGGCGTACGGGATTTTGCGCAGTGTCAGAAAAATAACGCAGCATACGGTCTGCGCCGTGCCCGTCAGGATATGGGACAGATGATATACGTCCAGCACAAAGAAGATCGTCCCCACGGCCACCATCTGAATAACGGTTTTAAATTTCCCCCAGCGTTCGGCCGCCATGACCTTGCCTTCCAGCGCGGCGATGACACGCAGAGTGGAAATCATCAGTTCGCGCAGCAGGATAAAAAACACCGCCCAAATGGGCACGTCCAGCTCTTTAATGCCCACAAAGGCAAAGAAGGCCGCCGCCACCAAAATCTTGTCCACAAACGGATCCACAATCGCCCCGAAAGGCGTGACCGTGTTGGTCGTGCGGGCGATTTTGCCGTCCACCCAGTCCGTGCTGGCGGCCAAAATAAAAATCAGCGTAGCCGCAATGCGCGCTCCGGCGCAGGGCATTAAAATAAGCAGAAACATCACGATGGACAGCGCGGCGCGCGTGAGCGTGATTTTATTGGCAAGCGTCATCATTTCTTCATCCCCTTAAATACGTCGTCTTTGAGGGCGGCGTTGAGTTTTTTATCCTTCAGTTCGGCGGTTGTTTTCATTAAATCGGACTCTATGGCAATATAGGCCGGAAAGCAGTCGCTTTCCGCCACGGCCACATAAAGCGTGTAGCTTTGGCCCGGGTCCTTGGGCTCCAGGCGCAAAATGACCTGTCCGTCCTTTTTCTCCAGCACGGACGTCCGGTGCCGCGCCAGCAGGGCCGTATAATTGCCGAAATCAAATAAAGCCTGGTTGGGCTGGCCGGCCAGCCAGTCTTTCCACTTTACTTCTGTAACGGGCAAACCTTTTTCGTCCACAATCCAAATGTTCTTTTTATCCGTCAGGGCGGTCTGGGTTACTTTGCCCTTTTCCACATTGTCCAGGCGCAGTTTCGGCCCGCTCTGGTCGTATGTAATGCGCCCCTCGGAGCGGCTGATGAGTATGCCGTCATACTCCGTAGTTTGCACAAAATCCGTCTGCAGGGTATGCATATTTTTGTCCCATTCGGTAAAACACACGACATAGTCTTTTTCTTGCACGGGGGCTTTGGAGGTCTCCGTTTCGGCGGCCTGCAGCGCGCCGGCGGCCAGCAGCGGCAGGGCAAAAAGGATATATTTATTTATAAACCGTTTCATATTCGGGTTCCTGGTATTTGTCGGTATCTCTGTTTTCCAGAGCGGTAATTTGTTCTTCAATCAAATCGTAATGTATTTCCCAGCGGTTGGAACCTTCGGGCTTGGTAATAAAGCCTTTCATTTCCAAAACGCTTAAAATATTGGTTGCGCGGGCGGAAGAGCCGAAATGCGCCTTTAACAAATCCTGCGATACGCGGCGGCGTTCGGTAACCAGCTTCAAAGCCTGCAGCAGTTCCTCCGGCGAAGTGCCCAGCCCGTCCTGCGGCCGCTGCATGCTGTGGTCGGCCAAAATCTGCACCGGATAGTCCGGCGCGCCCTGGCTGCGCAGGAAATCGGCCACCGCGGTAATTTCGCTTTCGCTGACATACGCGCCCTGAATGCGGTGCGGTTTTTGGTCGGACGTGCCCTGATAGAGCATATCCCCGCGCCCAAGCAGCAGCTCCGCCCCTGCGCCGTCCAAAATCACGCGCGAATCGGTTTTGCTGGCCACCTGCAGGGCAATGCGCGAAGGCAGGTTGGCCTTAATGACGCCCGTAATGACGTTGACGGACGGCCGCTGGGTGCACAAAATCAGGTGTATGCCCACGGCACGGGCCATTTGCGCCAGACGCTGGACGGAATCTTCAATGGCGGCGCGGGTTTGCAGCATCAGGTCGGCCATTTCGTCAATGATGACCACGATGTAGAACATCTTTTCTTCGCCTTTCTTCTCGGCCCAGGCATTGTATCCTTCAATATTTTTCACCTTGGCCAGTTCCATAATTTTCAGGCGTTTTTCCATGACCTTGACCAGCATTTGCAGGGATTTGACGGCCCCCTGCGCGTCGGTCACCACGTTTACGTCATCGCAGGAGGTTTTGGGGTCATACAAATGCGGTATGCCTTCATACAGCGTCAGCTCCAGGCGTTTGGGGTCTATCATTAAAAATTTGACCTCATTGGGCTTGGCGTGGTACAGCACGGACATGATAATGGTGTGCAGACAAATGGACTTGCCGCTGTTGGTCGCGCCGGCAATCAAAATATGCGGCCATTTCTCCAGCGTGGCGCCGGCGGGGCGTCCGTCGGCGTAGCGGCCCAGGGCCACGGGAATGCGCGCTTTGGACTGCGTATACACGGGGTCCTGCAAAATTTCTTTCATCGTCACCGTCAGCGGGCGGTCATTGGGGATTTCAAAGCCGATGGCGTCCTTGCCCGGGATAGGTGCTTCCACGCGTATGGATTTGGCCTTCATAGCCAGCGCAATATCATTGGAAATAGATACAATGGAGGCAATTTTTACCCCCGGGTCGGGCTTAATTTCATAACGCGTCACCACGGGGCCGGGCGATACGCCCGTTACATGCGCGCCGATTTCAAAATTCTTCAGCGTTTCTTCCAGCCGTTTGGTCGCGTCGGCGATTTCTTCGTCCGTCGGGCCGACTACGCCGTTATTGACGGGGTCGGCCAGCAAATCCAAAGACGGCAGCACAAAAGTGGCCGGATCAAAAGGTTTTGTTTCAACGGGCTTTTCTTCCCCCTCTTCTTCTTTTTTGGCGGAAGCGGCGGCATTTTGCGCGCCGGAGCGCGGCAGCTCTTTAACCAACCCCGCCACGGGGGCCTGTATTTGGGTGTGCGGGCGGTAAATTTTGGGTTTGGAAGGGCGCGGCTGCGCATCTTCCTCTTCTTCGGACGAAACAGAAGGGGCAGGAGCGGCGTTTTTTACTTCTTCTTTGCCTTCTTTGACTTTTTCTTTCAGTTCCGCGCGTGCGTCCATCCAGCCCTGGAAATCATCGCGCAGAAACTCGGCCGTTTTTTCCACCACCACGCGCCAGGGTATGGCAAACAGCACATGCAGCCCCACCAGCAAAAGCGCCAGCGAGAACAAAGAGGCTCCGACGGGGCCGACAAAATCCTCAAACCAGTAAAACACTTTTTGTCCGGCCAGTCCGCCCGTAATCTGCGAATCGGAGAAAATCAGCTTGAGCATGGTCAGCACGGAGGAAAAAGCCGTCAGTGTCAGCAGGGAGCCAAACAGGAAGAACACAAAAGCGCCGGTTTTTTTAATTAAACTGCGCACCAGCCAATACGTCAGCAACAGAGGGATCAGCGGCGCACTCTGGCCAAAAAGCTGCTGCAATACGCGCGCGGAAGCCTCGCTGGCGGAGCCTTTAGACAGCCCAAACCACAAAATGGCAAACAGCCACGCCGCCGCGGCAAAGCCGAAAATATAGAGAGCGGAGGCCAGCCAGCGGACGGAAGAAGTTTTCTGCGGTTTTTTTCTGGATTTTTTACGCGCGTAATAATACCTTGCCATATGGTTATATTTTAGCAATTTTTACGCCGTAAAATGCATGGACTAATAGGGCTTTTTGTTGTTGGCCCGTCCTTCCGTCAGCATATTGCTGGCGTAATTAAGCATATCCTGTGCGTCGCTTTTCAATTTACCGTGAAAATGATGATAATATAAATATTGCGGCGTAGCGCCCGCATACGAATCGTAAATCACCAGCGGTTTTAAGTTATTTTCATACACATAGCGGGCTATGACGTCTCCGCAGCCGTCCGGCATGAAAAAATCAGTAAAAATAATATCGTATTTGCCGGGGTTTTCTCTGAGCAGCTTAACGGCTTCATTTCCGCTGTAAGCCGTATCCACCAGCCGGACGTGCTGTGTTTCCGCACGCAGATCGGCCGCCCGGCCGTCTATCATCGGGGCCGAATCGTTCACCAGCAAGATAGATATTTTATTTGTCAACTTCCCATTAAATGTTCCCTGGTAGGGGCCATAAATGTAGTTTTCCCGTATAAAACCTTTATCAGCCATGACTTTTTCGTAAATATCCAGGGTTTGGCCATACATGCCTCTCATATTTTCAAAAGCGTCAGATTCCGCCAAACCTACTTCCCTTTTAACGGCGGCGCGCAGCTTTCGGGCCTTTAATTCTTTTTCTTCCTTGGCTTTCTGCGTACTGACACGCATAGTAATAATATAATCCAGAAGCTGTTCTTTGGTGTATTTATTGGCCATGTCTTCTCTTAGCCCCCAGGCGACGGCTTCGGTAACCAAACTTTCGCGCAGGCGGTATTTTTGGCGGAAATTTTCCGCCTGGTACTGCGGCAGCTGCTTCTCGTATGCCGTGGCCTGCATTTCCGCCGGGGCGTATTTTTTGTTATAACGGTGGAAAAAAGCATATGGATCCACCTCTTCTTTTTTTACGGCTTCGCGCACTTCCGGAAAAAGCCACATGCTGCCCGCAGCCAAAAGCCCCGTCAAACCGTCGCCCGCGGGTGCACCTGTAAAAATATCCGTCAACAGAGTCCCCGCCGTTGCGGCAGCCGCTGCCGCGCGCCAGTACGGACGGCTTGCTTCGGAGGACAGCACAGTCCATGTCCAGCCCTGTGCCGGACGGAGACTTTGTGCGGGGTAAACAACAGCAGAAAGCGCCAAATCTTCACGCAAGGCGTTCCAGGCCGAGAGCTTGCCCGAACCGCGCGTCATAATCCGCGCCGCGCCAAACGGAGGAGGCGGAGTTAAAGCCCGGGTAAGCTGTGTGCGGATTTGCCAAAAATTCTCCGTGCCGCCCAAACCAAACAGGGCAGGCGCCCGGCCAGCTTTCCCTGCAGAGGAAACGGCCTGTTCCGTTTGGGCCAATCTGGCTGCACCCGAAGCGGCAAACTCCGCCGTCACCGGCGCAGCCGTTACGTTTAAAGCGACTGAGGTTACCAGGACTCCCATTTTTAATTTCAGACCGTGCCAGACCCCGCCCAATATTTGTTTTAAATCGTAAGCCGTTTCGGACAAATTTTCTCCCGCATGCGTATAAAACGTACGCCAAAAAGCCTTCTTTTGCACAGGAGAAGCGGTCTGCGCCGAAGCAGATACGGAAATCGTTTTAGCAGAAACAGGGGCGGAGGGAGCCCGCACGAAAGATTTGACTGCCGTGCTTTTAACGGGTACGGAGACAGATTTGCCCGCCGGAATCTTTGGCGCGGAAACGGCATGCCGAGGCATCTGCGGCAGTCTCGTGGAAGAAACGGCCTTAACCGCCGACGCCCCGCGGCGGATGGCCAACGAAGAAAGAGACGCTGTTTTGTCGCCGAAAGCGCGCAGGGCAATGACGGTTTTCACCATCCCTGCCGAAGCCGTACGCACCAAAGCCGGTAAAAAGGCCGCCATAATGGCCGTGTCGGCAAGGCCCAAAGCCGATTTGACCTTGTCCATGCGGTCATAACGCATTTTTTTGTCTTCATCCGGCAAAGAATATTTGGCACGTTCGGACTGGCTCATGCGGCCGTGGACGTACATGGCTTCGGCGGCACGTTCTCTCAGTCTGCGCTGTGTCCCCTCGTTCAGATCCAAAAAATCAGCTGTCAGCAACTCTTCCAGTGCGTTTTGAGCCTTTGTTCCGCCGGCACGATACGCAAAATTGCCTTTGTCTGCCAGCAACACCCCCGTCACTAAAGGCATATTGTATACTTCTGTCGTCAGAATTTCTCTGCACAGCCGTGCACTGCGCGGATTTTGAGCGTCCTGCGCCAGCAAGCGGCCTACCTCTTCATAGGCATTGCCCAGCGGAAGCTGATGAGGATCGCCCGGCTGAAAGCGCACCTGGCGCGAAATAATATCGACGTTTAAATCAGGCATATAGCGGTGTGCGGCTTCTTCGTCCAAATAAGAAAAACGGACCGTATAACTGTCTAAATATTGTTTTTCGCCTGCGGCCTGCTGCGCCGCTTCCCCTGCTCCCTGCAAAGATAAATAGCCCAGCGCCCCCAGTATTCTGCCTCCGGAGGTCTGGCGGGCTTCTTCACGCAAAAAGCGATGCAGCAACTGATAAGAATAATCCGTGTTCATTCCCATCATTAAAGCGGTGAAATTCAATACCAGCGCCGGCCCGAAGATCCGGCGGTGTTTTGTCTTTATAAACTCATATATAGCGTCAGCAGCCTGATTGTTGCCGTATTGCAACGCCAGCACCGCCAACGCCTGCATAATCCGGGCGCTGTCCTGGCAAAGCGCCGTGTCCGATGTCTCAAAGCGACTCTGATCGGCCCGCCTTTTGCTGCCGTTTCCGTCCATAAAATAAATGGATTTGCGGCTGTCTTCGCACAGCCCTTTCTGTTTCAGCATGGCGCTTAAATGCGCCACGGCGGCAGGCAGGTCTTCCTCGGCCACGCCGTATATTTGTATGGCGCGGACAAGGTCCAGACTGGCGCCGTCCGTGCGGCCGACCGGTTCCGTGGCCTGTATAGCGTTGCTCCAGGAAGTTATGGCGTACCAATCCGTATCCGAACCCAAGCCGATTAAATCCAGGTGAATAGCGGCCCAGGCCCAGTCCCGTTTGGGAAGCGTCAGGCCGCGGTAAGAGGCGCTATCTTCCGTTGTTCCTTCATATAAAAACGGCATTCCCCGCAGGACGGGAATATATCTTTCCTCCCCGTCGTCCAGCGCAAACAGTACGGTTCCGCGGCGGGCGCCCTCCTCCCGCGCGCGTGCTGCTGCGGCTCTGTCCTGCATTTTCGTTTTACGGATATGCTCTAAAGCGATATCCAAACGGCCCTCTTCTTCGTTTAAAACAGCCTGGTACAAGGCGCTGTGTACCGCACGGCTTTGACTTTTCCAGTCGGCCGGCGTTTTTCCCGCTAGCAACAGCATCTGGGAAGAACATAAATTAACAGTCAAAACAAAAACCAATATCTTTTTCATATTTTTTACCATACTGTATGTTCCAACGCTTCATTAACTGCATTCCGCACTTCTTCGGACACTTTTAACGTATATGCCGGAGGGTGACTGACGCTTATTCCCGGTTCGCGGGGCAATATAATATAGCGGCCGACATCGTTCATTCCCTGGCTGGTTACCGTAATACCGCTTTTGAGCAGGCCCTGATACACATAACGTATATCTTCCGGAGTTTCCGCATAACCTACTTCCCTCAGCACGCGCAGCTGGGGCAGCAGGGGAGAATGGCTGGTGTTCGCCTGTTTGATAGCTTGGTCTATAGGACGTATTATCTTCCCGTTTACATAGGCCTGGCCGGTGACTCCGTGGCTGGTTAAAAGATCTTTCCATAAAGTGCGGGCAAATTCCAACGGAGAAAGGGAATGAAAGCCATAAGCAGACGGAACACTGTAATTGAGTTCCAGGCGTCCCACAGGAGCAAAGAAATTGATATTTTGTCTCAGAGCCGCCGGTAAAGCCAAAAATTCTTTAAAAGCCATACCGCTGTAACAGCTGTCCATGAACAAAGTAACGGTGTTGGTGTAGCCCGAGGCAATAATTTGCTGCAAAAAAGCAGCGATATCTTCCATGCCGACCATTTGTCCTTCTGAGAAAAGAGATTTCCAACCGGCATGTTTCACGGTGCCGTGCGCACTCCACCGTATAAAAATATCCGGACTGGTTTTGCCGTAACGAAAAATATCCTCTACCAATCCCGACAGGGAAACAGAAGGATAAAGAGAGGGCGTATCCTGAAAAGCCCCTAACGGCCGAGTCAGGAAATTTTCGGACAAATCATTGATAGTTCCTTTATAGGTTTCCATCTGGGGGCCAAAAACGATAAAAGCATTTTGCTGACGTTGCGCAAGCGTAGAAAGCCCTTTTCTCGTTTCTTCTACGTCAGGTACCCGCAAGGGTTTTGATTCTAATTTATCACGCAGATAGGCCAAATGGGCTTTTTGGGCATCTGTCCACGAAGGGGCCCCCCGCAAGAGCTCTATTTCCTCCACCAACACCTTTCTGCGGCTCTTTAAATACAGGTCATCTAACGGAGCCGCCGGCGCGGCGCTAGCGGTAGGTTTTATGGAAGTGTACTGAGCAGAATTTGACTCTGTTGCCGCGGCAATAATCCTGTCCGCCGCCGGTTTTTCTGCAGAAGAAGATATTTTGCGTATTTCCGGACGGAGTGCCGGACGGCGCAGCGTATTTTTGGCCATGTTTTTACCGGCTCTGTGAAGCGCAGAAGCCGTGCGGGCTTTCAAGGCCAGCGCCAGACGGTGAGTCTGTAAGAGTATATTAACAAACTCTCCCGCTCCCAACAATGCAACATTAAAAAGAACTTCCCCCATAAAGGCCTGCGTTTTTTCTTGTAAAACCAGCCGCGGATCTGGGGTTTGCGGTACAATCACAAGGCAGGAACGGTCCTTTTCAGGGCTCACATAGGCCAGTTTTCTTCCTTTTCCATAAGCATAAGCTATTTCTTTTTTAAGTTCAAAATCTTTCTGTGATTTTAACTGCCATTTCTGGAAACAATAAAGCCTTTGCAGATTTTCTTCTACCGGAATGCGGCTGCTTCCCAAATAGGACAACTCTATATTGGCATGAACATACGAGGCCAAACTTCTGTTTTCTTCGGCAAAATACTCCAGGGCTTTTTTCCCTTCTGCCCCCAGAGAAGCCAACACCTGCATGGCTGTTTTTTGGGCCGGTGCATTGGCTACATCATAACGGTTTAAATAAAAATTTCCGCCAGGAATGGAAATCTGCCCCCAAAGCAAAGGGAGGCGTTTACTTTGCTCAATTAATATTTCCGCTGCATGACGTACGGCCACCGCACCTCCGGTATATCCTACAGCCGGCAGCAGATATGAGGCCAGGGTGTTATTGGCTGTAGCAGAGCCGAAATCATGTGTGAGCAGTTTTAGATAAAACGCAGTTAATTCTTTTCCCACGCTGGCCTGACGGCTCGCCGACGCCTGTTCCGAATCCAAAGCCAAACCATTTTTCCGCTCAGAAGACAAAGCCAAAACCAAAGCGGACAGGCCCAGCACTTCACATTCCGTACCGCTGCATTTTTGGCGCGAATACAATGTTTTGCGCAAAAAGGCAAATATCTCGCTGCTCTCTGCCTGGGGGAATATACCCTCACGAAGATGGGCCGCCAACATTTGCAGAGCATAAATTTGATCCCGAATCAAGGGAGAACGCAACAGTCCCAGCAATGTATCATATAAAGCGTTCTGGGTCCGGTAAAAAGCGGGGAGATTGCCTTTTTCCAGCAAAGCAAAAGCCTGTTTTTCCAAATCCCGGGCTTTTTCTTGACTGATATAAGACAAAGAAGCCTGTTCATACAGGGCTTTTTGAAAACGCACGGCAGTATTATCCGCTGCGGCAGAAACGGAACGGACAGAAGGAATACGAGGGGTGGCCTGGGCATAGGAAAACAGCCCTGAATTTACAAGAAGAGAAAAAATAATAAGCAGATTTAGCAGGCGTTTCATATACTTCTATTTTGGCAGCTTTGACGAGAAAAAGCCAGGGTCTTTGGTCCCAAAACGTCGGGGCCGAAAGGCCCAGGCATTAAAAGAGAAAAAAAGCCCCGCCGAAAGGCGGGGCCTAAAAATTAGAACTGCTGCTGCGGTGCAATATCCGGCTGCGGAAGCGAAACTTTGTAATTGATGTCATCAGCTTCCAAACGGATTTTACCCTGCTCCAACAACATCCCCAGAGCCAAATACAGCACGGAACTGGACAGATGCAAAGCCAGCTTCAGCTGCCAGGAGGTGGCTTCTTTCTTCTCCTGCAGGTATTCCATCATGCGCCCGCAGGCGCCTTGTAAAGTTTCTTGTAGCGGGGTCATAATTACACCCGTTCAATGGCAAACAGCGCATCGCCCTGTTTAATGGGTTTGCCGTTTTCCACCAGCACTTTATGCACGACGCAGTTAAACTCGGCGCGCACTTCATTAAATACCTTCATGGCTTCAATGAGGCAGATGACGTCGCCTTTTTTCACGGTGGCGCCTTCTTTGACAAACGGAGGGGCCGAAGGCGTGGAACCGCGGAAGAAAATACCCATCAGCGGCGCTTTAATCACTTCTTTATACTGTTCCTGCACCGGAGCCGCGGCAGGGGCAGAAGCTCCGCCTGCCACAGCAGCCGCCCCTACGGCCACCGGCACGGGCACGGCGGCGGGTTTGGCTTTGACCAGGAGCAGATACAGGCCGTTCTGGTCGTATTCAATGGTGTCAAGGGAGTTGTCCTGCATAAACGAATACAGCTGTTTGACTTCCTTCAAAATCGGGGATTCTTTGCCTGCCTGGGTTTTAGTGGAGGCTTTTTTAGGTGCGGCTTTCTTAACAGTTTTTTTCATAAAGAAAATGCCCTCTTGCACATGGTCTGCGGGCCGGAAAGGGCCCAAATCATCTTTTTATTATTTTACATAATTTTGCGCCCTTTGGCGCAGCAAAACGCCGGCGCGTCAGTCCGCCGGATGCGGAAAATCGTCGGGATTGACGGGCTGGGTTACGCCCAGCGTGCGCCGTACTTCATAAGCGGATATGGCCAAATTGAGATTTTGTATGCCGCTTTGCAGTTCTTCCAGGCTGGGAC
>DWVB01000056.1 GCA_019120455.1 Candidatus Avelusimicrobium excrementipullorum | reverse complement strand
TCTCTGTCCCAAATCGTGGGTGACCCCGACAAATCCAGCGACGCGCTCAAGCGCAAAATGGTGGCTTTGCTGGCCTGCAAGAGAGCCATTAAAGCCCATGACCAAATTTCCGCCGCCGAGGCCGAAGGCCTGCTGGAAAACATGAAAAAATGCAAAGACGGCATGCATTGCCCGCACGGGCGGCCGTGTGTGGCGGTGTTGTCCACCAAAGACATTGCCAAATTGTTTGGACGTTAATAACGGCTTCTTCGGTTGTTGCGTCGTTTGGATGCAAACCATTTTGTAAATTTGAGCCCTAAACCCCCGCCTTGCCCCTTAAATAACTGCCATTATTCTGCGGGGCAACGTACGGCGCGAATAGCGCTCAAATTTGAAAAATCAGGACTGCTGACGCGTTGTTTTCAGTTACTCGGGACGGCATCTGTCAACGGCTTCTCCGGCTGCTACAATTTGCGTGTGCAGAGTCAACAGTGCGTCGTCCGAAACGGCAGCGAAACGGGCCGTTATTTGTGCCGCGCGCTGGGTGCGGCGGCAAACTGCGACACGGTTTGCTCCATTCCCAAACTGTAACCGTTTTTCCGTCCCGTCCCCCTTCCCTCAAGCCCCAAAATAAGGTATCCTGTATTATATATTCTCTATTGGAGGAATTATGTCCGATACGCCTGTGCTGGAGCGCGTTTTATTTTCGCAGGAACAACTGGCCCAAAGAGTGTCCGAACTCGGGCGCGAAATTTCCGCCGATTACAGAGGCAAGGAGCCGCTGTTTGTGGGTATTTTGCGCGGCTGTATTATGTTTTATGCCGATTTGCTCCGTAATGTCAGTATAGACTGCAAAATGGACTTTATGTGCCTTTCCTCCTACAACGGCACCAGCTCCACCGGCGAAGTGCGCACCATGCTGGATTTGCGCGAAAGCATCAAAGGCCGCCACGTCGTTATTGTGGAAGATATTGTGGATACGGGGCTGACGCTGGACTATCTGCTCAAAAACCTGAAAAACCGCGGCGCGGCCAGCATTGAAATTTGCTGTCTTTTGGACAAACCCGCCAACCGCAAAACCGAAGTCCATCCCAAATATGTGGGCTTTACCATAGAGAATGAATTTGTCATCGGGTACGGGCTGGATTATAACGAGCTGTACCGTAACCTGCCTTATATCGGGGTATTTAAGAAACAATGAACAACAAAAATAACAACAACCGGCGGATTATATCCGTCCAACAAATTTTGATGTGGGTGGTGATTTTCGCCATTGCCGTATTTCTGTTTAACCGGCCCGGCTCCCAGACGCAGACGCTGGACTATTCCGATTTTAAAAACAAAGTCGCCGCCGGCGAAGTGGCCGATTTGACCGTGGCCCCCGGCGTGATTTCCGGCACGTTTAAAGACGCCGACGGCAAAGACATAAACTTTAAAACCGTACGTATGGAAGACCCGGAACTGGTCAAAGAGCTTTCCGCCAAAAACATCAGCTATAAAGCCGAAGCGGACAATTCCTGGGTGGGCAATATTTTGTTTAACGTGCTGTGGATTGTGCTGCTTATCGGGCTGTGGTGGTTTGTGTTTATCCGCCCGCAGCGCAGCGACGGCAAAAGCGCCATGAACTTTGCGCGCAGCAAAGCCAAAATGCAGGACCCTTCCAAACAGACCGTTACGTTTAAAGACGTGGCCGGCGTGGAAGAGGCCAAAGAAGAACTGCAGGACGTCATTAAATTTTTAAAAAATCCCAAAAAATTCCAAAAACTAGGCGGCAAACTGCCCAAAGGCGTGTTGCTTTACGGCGCGCCCGGTACGGGCAAAACCCTGCTGGCCAAAGCCGTGGCGGGGGAAGCGGGCGTGGCTTTTTTCAGTGCGTCGGCTTCGGAGTTTGTGGAAATGTTCGTCGGCGTCGGTGCGGCGCGCGTGCGCGATTTGTTTGAGCAGGCCAAGAAAAATTCTCCGGCCATTATTTTTATTGACGAACTGGACGCCGTGGGCCGGCGGCGTTTTGCCGGCATCGGCGGCGGCCATGACGAGCGCGAACAGACGCTAAACCAGCTGCTGATTGAGCTGGACGGTTTTGAAAGCAAACAGGGCATTATTCTGATGGCGTCCACCAACCGCCCTGACGTGCTGGATCCCGCGCTGATCCGCCCGGGCCGTTTTGACCGCCATGTGTCCGTGCCCGCGCCGGATTTGAAAGGGCGCGAAGCCATTTTGAAAGTGCATGCCAAAAAGGTCAAACTCGCGCCGGAAGTGGATTTGCATACGGTGGCCAAAGGCACCCCGGGTTTTGTGGGGGCGGACCTGGCCAATGTGATTAACGAGGCCGCCATTTTGGCCGCCCGCGCCGATAAAGACGCGGTGGACAACGACGACATGGACGAAGCCGTGGAACGCGTGATTGCCGGCCCGCAGAAAAAGAGCCGCATTATTTCCGAAAAGGAAAAGAAAATCATCGCCGCACACGAAGTGGGCCATACCGTAGTGGCGCGTCTGACCAATAATTCCGACCCCGTGCATAAAGTGACCATTATTCCGCGCGGGCAGGCGCTGGGATACACGCTGCAGCTGCCGCTGGAAGACAAGTTTTTAACCAGCAAGTCCGAAATCTTGGACAAGATTTGCATTTTGCTGGCGGGCCGCGTGGCCGAAGAAGTGGTATTCGGCGAAATTACGTCCGGCGCCAGCGACGACCTGAACAAAGCCACCGCTTATGCGCGCAAAATGATTATGGAGCTGGGCATGAGCGAAAAAATCGGCCCCATAGCCCTGCCCGGCGGGGAAGAAGGCGAAGTGTTCCTGGGGCGGGATTTGTCCCGCCACCGCCAGTATTCCGAGGAGCTGGCGCGGCGCATTGACCAGGAAATATCCGATACGCTGCAGGCCGCCTATGCGCGCGCCAAGGAAATTATAGAAACGCACCGCGCGCAGTTTGACACCCTGGTGGCGCGGCTTTTGGAAAAAGAAGTGGTGGAAGCGGCCGAAATTGATGAAATTTTGGGGCTGAAACCGCAGAAGGAGCAGGAGGCCGCGGGAGAGCTTTCCCCGCATGATACGGACGGCGCTCCGCAGCCGGAGCCGGCCCCCGCGCCGCAGCAGGCCGAACTGTTTTAACTCCGCCGCCGCGCCGTATGCGCGGCGCGGTTTTTAGCCGGAGAAATTTACCCGTGCGGCGCAGGCCGCGCAGAAAAGGAAGAGTATGGGAAAATATTTTGGTACGGACGGCGTACGCGCCGTGGCGGGGCAATTCCCGCTGACCGATGATTTTATTAAAAAACTGGGTTATTGCGCGCTTAAGGAACTGGCGCCTTTTGCCGGAAAAGACCGTCTGAAAATGCAGGTGGTCATCGCGCGGGACACGCGTTTGTCCGGCCCGTCCATTCTGCAAAATTTATCCGCAGGCATACGCGCCGCCGGCGCGGACGTGCTGGATATGGGCGTGGCTCCCACGCCGGCCGTGGCCGCGGCGGTCAAACAAAGCGGTTCTTTGTGCGGGGTGGTGATTTCCGCCAGCCATAATCCGCCGGAGTTTAACGGAATTAAATTTTTCTCTCCGCGCGGCACCAAGCTGCCCGAAGAACTGGAAGATAAAATTGAAGCGGCCATTGAAAACCTTTCCTCCGTGCCCGCGCCGTCCGGCGTTTACCGCGCCGCGCCGGAACTGGTGGAAGGATATAAGAAGTTTCTGATGTCCACCGTAGATGCGGAATTGCTCAAAGGCACCAAAGTGGTGCTGGACTGCGCCAACGGTGCGGCGTACCAGATTGCGCCGGCCGTGTTCCGCGCGCTGGGCATGGATGTAACGGTCATGGCCGACAGCCATGACGGTGCACTGATTAATGACGGCGTGGGCGCGCTGCACACGCAAAGCATGCAGCAGCTGACGCGCAAAGAAGGCGCTTACGTCGGCTTTAGTTTTGACGGGGACGCCGACCGCGTCATCGCTTCCGATGAAACGGGCCGCCAGCTGGACGGCGAATATATTATCGCCGCGTCGGCTTTGTCGCTGAAGAAACAGGGCAAACTGCCTTTGGACAAAGCCGTTATGACGGTCATGGCCAACCTGGGCTGTATCAATTATTTAAAAGACGCCGGCGTGCAGGTGGAACTGACGCCGGTGGGGGACAAATATGTGGCGCAGATGCTGGAAAAACTGGGTCTGGCCGTCGGGGGGGAAACCTCCGGCCATATTATTTTTCCGCATTATTCCAATACGGGCGACGGAATTTTGTCGGCGCTGCAGTTTTTGCAGTTTGCCAAACAGTCCGGCCAGCCCGTCAGCGCTTTTGCCGCCAAATGGGAAAAATACCCCTGTGAACTGCGCGCCGTCAAGGTGGAGCAAAAGCCCGCGCTGGATTCTCTGCCCGGATTTTGGGACGGGATAAACGCGCTGGAAAGCCAACTCGGCGGCAAAGGGCGCGTATTCGTGCGCTACAGCGGCACGGAACCGAAACTGCGTATTTTGGTGGAAGGGGCCGATGCCGCCCTGGTGCGCCGGACGGCTGACGCGGCCGAAGCCCTCTACCGCGCCAAAACGGAGGCGAAAAAATGACTTTGAAACTGGGTGTGAATATTGACCATGTGGCCACGCTGCGCCGCGCGCGGCAGGCCGTGTATCCGGACCCGCTTTTGGCGGCCGAACTGTGTCTGTGCGTGGGGGCCGATTATATCGTCATTCACGTGCGCAACGATGACCGGCATATGACCGAAAAAGATTTGGCCCGCCTGTGCAAAGCCTACCGCAAATATATGCACCTGGAGTGCAACTTTTCCGAAAAAATGCAGAAAATGGCGCTGAAATACAAGCCTTATTCCGTCTGCATCGTGCCGGAAACGCCCGGAGAGGTGACCACGACGGGCGGACTGAAATTTACGCCTAAAAATTTTGACCGTATTCGCCAGATGACCGAAGCCCTGCAGAAAAAAGGCATTTTGGTCAGCCTGTTTATTGACCCCAGCGCCGACTCCGTGCGCGCGGCCGCCAAATGCGGCGCCGATATCGTGGAACTCTGCACGCGCGATTACAGCGAGGCGACGACCAAAAAACAGCGCGCCAAACTGCTGGGGGATTTGGCCCTGGCTTCCCTGCTGGCCAAGGAGTTGGGCATGGAAGTACACGCCGGCCACGGGCTGGACTATGAAAACGTCTTGCCGGTGGCGGATTTGTGCGGCATCAGCTGCATGAATATCGGTTTTTCCATTATTTCGCGCGCCGTGCTGGCCGGCCTGCCCAATGCCGTATGCGCGATGAAAGAACTGCTGTAAGAGGAAAATATGTGCGGAATTATCGGATATGTAGGCAGTAAAAACAGCGTACCTTTTTTAATAGAAGGACTTAAAAAGCTGGAATACCGCGGGTATGATTCCGCCGGTATTGCCGTGGCGGAAAAGGGCCATATTCACCGCGTGCGCGCGGTGGGCAAAGTGGCCGAACTGGAAAAAGCCGCTTTGCTGGAAGATCCGCGCGGCGCCAGCGGCATCGGCCATACGCGCTGGGCCACGCACGGCAAACCCAGCCAGGAAAATTCCCACCCGCACACGGACTGCTCCGGCGATATCGTGGTGGTGCACAACGGCATTATAGAAAACTACCTGCCGCTGAAAGACAAACTGCAGGCCCTGGGCCATAAATTCCAAAGCGAAACCGACACGGAAGTCATTGCGCATTTAATTGAAGAAAATTTAAAACACATTTCCGCCGCTTCGGATGAAGAACGGTTTTTTCTGGCCGTCATGAAAACCAGCGACGAATTGCAGGGCGCCTTTGCGTACGGGGTTCTGTGGGCCAAAACGCCCGGGCAAATTATCGGCGTGAAGAACCAAAGCCCGCTGGTGGTGGGGCTGGGCGAAGGGGAAAATTTTTTGGCCTCCGACGTTCCCGCTTTTTTAAAGTACACCAGCAAAGTGTTGTTTTTGGAAGACGGACAGACCGTCGTGCTGACGCCGCAGAGCGCCAAAGTGTACGGCATGGACGGGCAGGAAGTCAAAGTAAAACCCGTTAAAATTTCCTGGGACCAAAAAACCGCCGAAAAGGGCGGCTATGACCACTTCATGCTCAAGGAAATTTATGACCAGCCGCAGGCGCTGGAAGACACCCTGCGTACCGCCGAGGCGGACTTTATCCGTATTTTAAATTTAAAAACCGAAGACCTGCGCCGCATTAAAAACGTGTATCTGGTGGCCTGCGGTACGGCGTATCACGCCGCGCTGATCGGCAAGTATTATCTGGAAAATTTTGCCGGCGTTACCGCCTCGGTGGACCTGGCCAGTGAGTTTAAATACCGCACCATTCCGCCGGCCAAAGACACGCTTTGCATTGCCGTCAGCCAGTCCGGCGAAACGGCCGATACGCTGGGCGCGGTAAAAAAAGCCAAAGAGCTGGGTTTTAAACGCCTGGCCATTTGCAATGTGCTGGGGTCTGGGCTGACGCGCGCCTGCGGCAGCGTGTTTTACACGCATTGCGGGCCGGAAATCAGCGTGGCCTCCACCAAGGCTTTTACCAGCCAGATTATCTCGCTGTATGCGCTGGCCATATTTCTGGGGCAGGCGTCGGGCAATCTCAGCCGCGGGCAGTTTAATACACTTTACAAGGAATTAATGGCCCTGCCCAAAGCCGTAGCCGACACGCTGAAAATTGAATATGACGTGCGCCATCTGACCAAAAAAGTGTATAAGGCCAACCGGTTTATCTTTCTGGGGCGCAATGTGGACTATCCCATCGCGCTGGAAGGGGCGCTGAAGCTCAAAGAAATTTCCTATTCTTCGGCGGAAGGTTTTGCCGCGGGGGAAATTAAACACGGGCCCATTTCCGTCATAGACAAAGGCACGCCCGTTATCGTGCTGATGCCCAAGAACCATTTGTTTGACAAAATGCTTTCCGCCTGCCAGGAATGCCGCGCGCGCGGGGCTTTTGTCATTGCCGTAACCACCCCGCAGGGCCAGGAAGAAGCCGCCTCCGTATCGGACAAGCAAATCATCGTCCCGCAGGCCAGCGAATATTTGCAGCCGGTGCTGGACGTCATCGCCCTGCAGTTCTTTGCCTACTGGGTGGCCAAACGCCTGGGGCGCGACATTGACCAGCCGCGCAACCTGGCCA
>DWVB01000055.1 GCA_019120455.1 Candidatus Avelusimicrobium excrementipullorum | reverse complement strand
GATGACCGCCGTCTGACGGAAACACTGCTTGCTCTCAACACCCGTGCCATCAACCTGCCCGACAATATGGGCAATACCCCGCTGATTTACGCGGCGCAGAACGGCAGTGTGGACAATATACGCGTCCTGCTTAAATACAAGGCCGATCCGGATTACCAAAACCCCGCCAACGGTTTTTCCGCGTTAAGCGCGGCAGCCGCCGCCGGACAGGAAAAAGCCGCCCAAATGCTGGTCAGCAACGGCGCAAACGTGAACTTGCGGGATAATGAAGGACGCACCGCGTTGTTTTATGCGGCCGCCAACGGCCAAACCGCCCTTATCCGCCAGCTGCTGCGCATGGGAGCGGATATCAATGCCACAGACGCACGCGGAGAAAATGTATTTATCGCCGCGGCCGAAGGACAGAGCATTCCATCCATGCAGTTTTTAACGCGGGACTACTTTTCCATCAATTCCACCGACGCCGACGGCAAAACGGCATTAATGTATGCCACGGTCAAAGGGACCGAGGCCTTGCAGTGGCTGATAGACAACGGAGCCGACCTGAATTTACAGGATAAGAACGGCAATACGGCCCTGATGCACGCCATTAAAAACCTAAACGACAAAGCCGCGCTGATCTTGGTTAAAAACGACGTGGACCTGACCGCCGTTAATAAAGAAGGCAAAGACGCTTTTGCCCTGGCGGCGGACCTGATGCCGGATTCTCCGGTCATGACGGTGCTGCAAGTCAAAAAACACACCGTCCTGCAGGACCAGCTCAAAGCCCGCGCCGCCGCGCAGGCCCTGGTCAATGAAGAACAGGAAAAACTGCGCGCACAGGCTGCGGCTGTGGCCGAGGAAAAACTGGCCGAAGTGCAGGCGCTGGAAGCCCAGCTGGCCGAAGAAGAGGCCCTGGTCAAGCAGTTTCAGGAAGAAGAACTGACCAAAAAACGCGAAGAAGTGCGCGCGCAGGTGGAACAGGAGCTCATACAAACCGACAGTGAACTGCAAGAGCTGCAAAGACAGCTGGACGAAGCCAAAGCCAAACGCGAGGCGGAAATCCAGGCCCAGGTAAACGAACGCATGCAGGCGCTGGACACGCTGACGCAGCCGGTTGAAATGCAACCGTCCGTGTTAGAAGAATAAATAAACTTTACCTAAAAAAACCCCGCTTTTCGGCGGGGTTTTTTATGTCCGTATTTCAAGAAGGCAAAAGCGGTTTTACAGCTTGCGCACTTTGCACCAGTTTAAAAACTCATGCCATTTGCCGTATAATTCTTCGGCCTCTTCCGCGTCCATATGCGGCGTAACGGGAGGCAGCAGACGCATGGTTTCCCACTGGGAGGCGTCCACTCCCGCCGCGCCGGCCGCCAACAGCGCCGCGCCGACGGCGGTGCTTTCCGCTTCCGCGCACGGCAGCAGACGCGTCTGCAAAATATCAGCCTGGGCACGCAGCAAACTGCGGCACTTGGACAATCCGCCCGTCACTTTAATTTCCCCGCTTTTAACGCCGAAACGTTCCGCATAAAACACGATATCCGCCAGCAAAAAAGCAATGGCGTTCACCGCACCGGCGGCCACGTCGGCCTTCTTGGTACGGGGGGAAAAACCGGACAAAACGGGCGTGGCGGAAAAATCCCAATACGGCGCGCCCAGCCCGCCCAAGGCGGGCAAAAACCACACCGGCGCGCGGGAGCCTTCGCACAAAGCGTCCAGCTCGTCGGTGGAAAAAGAAAAGCCGATTTCGCTCAGCCACGCAAACGCCGTACCGCAGGCATTGACGGGGCCTTCCAGCAGATAATCGCAGGCGTTGCCCGCCGGCGACGTACCCACCGATGTCAGCAGGCCGGGCAATAAATGGCACTGCCTGCCCGTATTGCGCATAAAAAACGCACCCGTGCCGTAATTAATGCAGGCGCCGCCGGCCACTACGCGCAGCGCGCATAAAGCGGCCTGCTGGTCCCCCACGCAGACACGGACGGGGATAGAATGTTCTTCGTAAGAAAAAACGCCGTAATCATCGGCGGTACGTTTAATTCGGGGCAGCCATGCCCGCTCTACGCCAAAAGCGCCGAGCAGCTGCTCGTCCCAGTTCAGCGTGGAAATATTCAAAAGCAGCATGCGCTGGGCCTGCGTCGGGTCACAGGCAAAGGTTTTGCCGCCCGTCAAATGCCAAATGATATAAGAGGCCACCGGTCCCACGCACAGCCGTCCGTCCCGCGCGGCCTGGGCGGCTTCGGGAATGTTTTTTAATGTCCAGGTTATTTTGGGCGCCGCGTAAAACGGCGTTTTATACAGGCCCGTCAGTTGGTGCACGGCGTCCTGGGGCAGGGAAGCTTCACCGGCTTCCGCCGCGGCGCGGCCGTCCTGCCAGCTTAATGCGGGGGCAACGGGCCGGCCTGTCAGCCGGTCCCAAAACACCACGCTGGAGCGCTGGCTAGCCACGGCGATACCCGCCACATTGCCGGCTCCCACCTGGTTTAACACGCCCTGCAGAGCGTCCAGCTGGCCCGTTAAAAGCGTCCAGGCGTCAAACTCCGCCAGTCCTTCGGCGGGGCGGCGCGTTTCCACGGCGCGGCTGACGCGCGCGGCCGCCTGGCCTTTTTCGTCTATGGCCAAAGCGCGGGAGGCGGAACTGCCCTGGTCCAGGGCGATGATAAATTTACGGTTCATCTTTATACCATGTATTGTTTTTCAGCAACGTATAAGCCGCTTTGTCCAAAGCCAGCAGGGTGTCCTCGGCCTGCTGCACGTCAAAATTATCCGAAAGTTTTTCCTCGGACAAAATTTCCTTGCGCGTATGGCGTATGGCTCCGTCTTTGGTAATCAGTCCGATATTGACCCCTTCCGACACCAAAGCCACGCGCTTGTCCGCGTCGCGTTCGTCAAACATATCGCGCCCCAGCGCGGTGTACGGCACGTCCAGCCCCGCCATATTGTACAGCGTAGGCATAATATCCAGCTGGGACACCACATAATCCACCGTGCGGGGTTTTAAAATTTTCGGTGCGTAAAATACCAGCGGAATGCGGAATTTATTATACAGGGAATCCGAATCCGGCCCGCCGGAAGTATGGTCGGCCACGAACACAAAAACCGTATTGTCAAACCAGCCTTCTTCTTGGGCGCGTTTTAACAGCTCGCCGACAGACCAGTCCGAAAAATACAGGGTATTTTTAAACCCGTCGTCCCAGGTGCCGCCCTTGTATTTGTCAAACTGCGCCAGCGTGCGCGCAAAAGGCGCATGGGTAATGCCCGTAAACACCATGCCCATAAAATTGCGCGCGGTGCGTTTTTCCGCCTGATCGGCCCCGAACATCAGCGCGTCATAATCATAGCCGAACGGAGCTTTGTCTATATAGGGCAGCAGCTCTTTCATATCCTCGTTGCCGTAGCTGCCCTGCGCGCCCAGATAGGAAGCCAGCGCACAGAGGCGGTAGCTGTCGCGGTTGGAAGTTTGCGCAAAAAAGGTGTTCCAGCCCGCATCGGCCAATGCGCCCGGAAAGCGGAAAAAGCTGGTCAGCTCCAGCCCGTAGCCGAACATCGGCAGTCCGGGCACCAGAGGCACGCCGGCCAGCACGCCCGCAAAGCCGAAAATGCTGCGCAGACCCACGGCGTAAGCGTTGGTAAAGTTCACCCCGTTTTTGACGATTTCGTCAAACACCGGCGTCACGCCGAAATGATTGCCGGAGAGGGAATCCACATAATACGGGTGCCAGCCTTCCAGCAGGACGATGTAAAAGTTAATGTCTTTTAGCTCCCGTGCAGAGGCGGGCTTACGCATGAGCGGGTAATTTTCATCGGGCACAATTTCCTCGGGCGCAATCAGCAGCTGCTGCGCGCGGGCGACGGCCTTTTCGGCGGGGTAATCGCTTTGTATATCCACCGAGCCCTTGCGCCCCACCTGATACGCCGTAAACACCCCGTTCAGCGTCAGCGCGGCCGCGGCGGGGGAAGAAGCCCACTGGTACACATCGGCAATACCGATAGGCTTGCCCAAGCCCAGATGCCCGCGTATGCCCATGACGATAAACAGCACGCAGACCAGCAGTTTTATCAGTTCGCCTTTAAGGTAATAGGGGTCAAATTCGTAGCGGTATTTAAAAATTTTATGTACGAATACGCCCGCCAGGGCCAGCAGCACAAAAAGCAGCAACAGCGGCAGCAGGGCCTTGGTAAACATATAGCCCAGAATATACCCCCAGTCGGCCGACACCTGCAGTATTTCCTCGGCGATGTGGCGTTTGACGTAAGGGAAGTAAATCAAATCCGCCGTCAGAAAGCCCGCCATTACCATCAGTTCAAACGCCATAAACAGCACGCAGTATTTGACATAGCGCACGGAATTGACGGGCAGGTTAAAAAGCAAAATCACGGGGCCGATAAACAGCGCAATAACGGCCAGGTCAAAGCGCACGCCGTTTAAAAATGCGCTGAACACCTGGGCCGCGGTTAAGGCCTCAAACGTGGCGTGGTGCAGCAAAAACAGCGCCAGTCTAAAGGCCGAAAACATCAGCAGAGCAAACAACACAATGCCTACGGAAAGTTTTACGCGGAAATCACTTCTTTTCGGTTTTTTAATCCACATTATTCGGCCTCGGTAATTTGTAAATCGCTTTCGCGCTCCTGCCGGCCCAGTGCGCGCAGGCGCGCTTTGGTTTCTTCGGGCACGGACGGGTCGGATAGCAAAGCGGCAATGCTGCTTTGCGTGGGCACCAGGGTTTTGTTTAAAAGCCCCGCCGAACGCAAAAAATCCAGGGTTTTTTGCCTGTCGTCAAAAACCGTTTTTTCTTTTTCGGTCCGCTCGGCGCGGAATTTGGTGCCGAAATGGCGTTTGTAACCCAGCTTGTCCATCAGCGCCGATATTTCGCCGCGCAGGCGCTTTTCTTCCTGCGTCAGCGCACCCAGGCGGTCTATTTTTTCAGACAAAATTTCTCCGTCCGTCTTGGGCGCGGCGGCCGGAGCCGGCGCGGCAAAGGGGTTATGGGCCGGAGGGGGAACATTGGGGATTTTCGCGCCCCACCCGCTGGGACCGTCGTATTCCTTGCCGGTAAAGACAGGGCAAATATTGCGGTAGTCGCACCAGCGGCATTTGTTTTCCTCAGGGGAGGGGGCGAATTTGCCGGCGCGGATTTCGTCGGCCACGCCCAGCACTTTTTGCCAAAATTCATACATTTCTTTATCATCGCCGCGTTCAAAGGTCAGCTCCTGCAAAGAAGGCAAATGATAAAAACACAGCCGCTCCACCCGCACCTGTTTGACGGCGGGGTCAACCCGCTGCACCAGCTGCAGCACGGCGGGGCTGTTTTCGGCCACTTTTTGGTACATCAGCAGCTGGTCCGGCTCGCGGTGCACGGTTTTTCCGGTTTTATAGTCCAAAATCTGCACGCGGCCTTCGCCCAGATAATCAATACGGTCCAAAATGCTGATCAGGCTCAGTCCGTCCACGTCCAGCGTGCTTTTCATCTCCACGGAAAGCGGATGTTTAAGCGTGTTGCCGTGTTTGCCGTAATAGGCGGAAATAATACGCCTGCCTTCTTCAAAGCCCTGGGCCTCTTTTTCCATGTACTGGTAGCCTTTTTGGTCAAAAGAGGTGCTGTCCCAATGCGTTTTGAAAAAGGAAAGGGCTTCTTCCAGCGTGGGGAAAGACGGATTGGCCGGATTGTAAATATATTCCATCACTTCATGCAAAGCCGAACCGAAAGCAAAATAATATTTGGGCTGTTCCGGCAGCATATGCACATAGCGGAATTTGTATTTTTGCGGGCATTCCTGATACATGCCCATTTTGGAATAAGAAAAAGAAAGTTTTTTCACCTGAAAACCCCTGATTGGTACACAGTTAGTTTTATTGTAGCATTTTGTACCGCCTGCGGAAGGGGGAAATTCCGTACGCGGGCATGTATGCCTAAAACAAAGAAAAAGTATAATGGAAACATGACGGACAACAAAAGTTTTAATCAACGCGTATACGATATTATCCGGCGTATTCCCAAAGGCCGCGTGATGAGCTACGGGCAGATAGCCGCTTTGGCGGGCAATAGCCGCGCCAGCCGCGCGGTGGGCTATGCCGCCGCCAGTCCGTATGCGCCCAAACTGCCCTTTCACCGCGTAGTATATAAAGACGGCTCCTGCAGCCCCGCCTTTGCGGCACAGCATCGCCTGCTGCGCGCGGAAGGCGTGCAGTTTACCAAAGACGGACGCGTTATTATGCGCCGCTTCGCCTGGCATCATGAGATATTGGAAAAAGAGGCTTTCTTAAAATACGGCTAAACCGCCGCGCTGGGCCAGATACCATTGCACCGTTTTGCGCAGTCCCGTCCCAAAATCTTCCTCTGCGCGCCAGCCCAGTTCCTTTTCCGTTTTGGAAGAATCTATGGCGTAACGGCGGTCATGGCCCGGGCGGTCCTGCACAAAACTAATCAGCCGTTTATAGGGTTTTCCGTCGGGGGAGGGGGCCAGCTCGTCCAGCAAGGCGCAAACCTCTCGTGCCACCTGCACGTTATTGCGTTCATCATGCCCGCCGATATTATAGGTTTCGCCGCGGCGGCCCTTTTCCCATATCAGGCATACCGCCGTACAATGGTCCTGCACATACAGCCAGTCGCGCACGTTTTGTCCGTCCCCGTAAATGGGAATGGGCCGGCCCTCCAGCGCACAGCGGATAATGGTGGGTATCAGTTTTTCGGCGTGTTGTTTGGGGCCGTAATTGTTGGAACAGTGGCTGATGGTCACATTCAGCCCGTAGGTACGGTAATAGGCGCGCACCAGTAAATCAGACGAAGCCTTGCTGGCCGCATAGGGGGAATTGGGCGCATAGGGACTGTTTTCCGTAAAGAACCCCTCCGCTCCCAGGGAGCCGTATACTTCGTCGGTAGAAATATGGTGAAAACGGCAGTTCTCATACCCTGCGCGGGGGCGGCCTTCCGGCTGCCACCAGGCGCGCGCCGCTTCCAGCAGGGCAAAAGTACCCTCCACATTGGTTTGAATAAAGGGCTTTGGGGAAACGATGGAATTGTCCACATGCGACTCGGCCGCAAAATGAATGACTCCGCGCACGTCATATTTTTCAAAAAGGCAGGCCAGCAGCGGCGCGTCGCAAATGTCCCCGTGTACAAAACGGTAACGCGGATTTTGCTCACATTCTTTCAGACGGGCCAAATCGGCGGCGTAGGTCAGTTTGTCCAGGTTCAGCACCCGCCAGGAGGGATAGTTGGACAAAAAACAGGCAATAAAATGCGAGCCGATAAAGCCCGCTCCGCCGGTAACCAAAAGGGTTTGCTGTTGCACCGAAATCCTCCTCCGCCCGCAGAAAGAGCGGCACTAAAAATGTATCAAAACCGACGGGCGCGGTCAAGGCGTTTTACGCAAAATCAAAATGCAGCTGGCCGCCGTCGTTCTGACGCGGGGAATTGGAAAGCGTTACCCCCAAAAGGCGCACTTTGCGCCCCTTTAAATCCACGCCCGCCAGCAGTTCCGCCGCCACGGCCCGCAGCCGCCGCACATCGGTCACGCAAACGGGCAGCGTGCGGGCGCGGGTAATTTGCTTAAAATCGGCAAATTTCAGTTTCAGCGTTACGGTTTTCCCTTCAAATCCCGCCCTTTCCCGCCGCGCCCATACCGTGCGGCACACTTCTGCCAGCCGGGCGGACAAAATATCCGCCTGCGCCGTATCCTGCTCAAAAGTTTCTTCCGCGCCCAATGACTTGCGTATGCGGTGCGCCTGCACCTCCCGTTCGTCCCTGCCGCGGGCGTATTCATAGTAATTTTGCCCGGCTTTGCCGAAATATCGCAGCAGCAGCGGCAGAGGCAGGCGGCGCAGGTCCGCACCTGTCCGTATGCCCAGTTTGTGCATTTTTTGGGCCGTTACCTTCCCCACGCCGAAAAACTTTTCCACCGGCAAAGAAGCTATAAAGCGCTGTACGTTTTTGGGAGAAATGACAAACAGTCCGTCAGGCTTGCGGCAGTCGGAAGCGACCTTGGCCAGCATTTTATTGACCGACACTCCCGCCGATGCCGTCAGCCCCGTTTCCCGCCAAATACGCGCTTTGATTTCTTTAGCCGCCTGCGTGGCGCAGGGCAAATGGGAAACGTCCAAAAACGCTTCGTCTATGGACAATGGTTCCACTTTGTCGGTATATTCATGAAAAATAGCGTGAATGCGGCGGGAAATTTCTTTATACGTTTCCATGCGCGCCGGCACAAACACCAAATCGCGGCAAAGGCGTTTGGCCCGTGCGGCGGACATGGCCGAATGCACCCCGTAACGGCGCGCTTCATAGCTGGCCGTGGCCACCACCCCGCGCGGCCCCGCATACCCCACCGCCACGGGACGGCCCTTTAGAGAGGGGTTGTCCCGCTGTTCCACGGAGGCGTAAAAAGCGTCCATATCTATGTGTATGATTTTGCGTACGGCCATAAACGGCACCTGCCGGCATTTACTTTTCTATTAGTATATAACTTTAGCGGCCCCTTTTTTATTTACCCGCATTTTTTGTAAAATAAAATAAATTAAGTTTTTAACGCCCCCATAGCTCAACGGATAGAGCACCTGCCTTCTAAGCAGGGGATTACAGTTCGATTCTGTATGGGGGTATTTTTTTACCGGATTTTAAAATCCCGCCCGTACCGGCATCCCCTTCAAACAGACATGACACGCCTTTTAAAAGCCCAGGTAAAGCACAATTGCGACGAACTTAAACGCCTTATGCTGGCCGGAGAGCCTTTTCAGAAGCAGTTATACCGACTGTATGAAAAGCTGCGTGCGGACGGGAAATACACTTGGACGGCGGAAGTGTACCGGCTTCTTTTATTATGCGCGTCCGACGAACAAAAAGAACAGCTGCTGCATCCGGCTTTATTGCAAGCCTTTATGGCGCTGGGACAGACGCGCAAAGCACACGCCATAGCCGCCAAACTGCTGGACAAAAATCCTGCCGATCCGGAAACGCGCAAACTGCTGCGCGGCCTTTCCGCCCGGGCGGAAAACACCCTGCCGCCTTATACGCCGCTGGCCGCTTTAAGCTCCTACGCCGCCGGAAAGCAACGCGCGTCCCGCTCCAAAACGGCTCCGCTCCCGTCCGCCTGGGAAAATGCCGATCAACTCTTTTCCAAAGACAACCTGCAAAAACTGGGATATTTTGACAAGCAAAAACAATTTGCCCGCGCGCCGCGCACACGCCGCGCCGCACTGACGGAAACCTTTGACGAGCTGGTTTCCAGCTATTTACTGGGCAATTACCGCGCTTCTGCGGCCCTGGCCGGCGCCATGTTGGAAACCCTGCTGGCGCTGCACATACGCCGCAGACTCAAAACCCAAAAAATTTCCGTTTCGGGCAGAGCCGGGCAACATATCTTTGATTTAAACCTGCATGATCTGGCCGCCTGTTGTGCCGAGCATAACCTGCTGACGCCGCGCACCCTTAAACTGATCGGCGCGGCGCGCGGGCAGCGCAATTTCATTCACCCTGGCAAAGCCCTGCTGGAACAGGGCGGCCTGACGCCCGCAGGCGCGCGCGTCTGCCTGCTGGCCGTATTGGAAACGGCGGACGAAGTATTATAATTTTTCCCGTTTCCGCCCCTGGAGTGCACACGGACCGTGCGGCAAATTAGTTATAATTTGATTATGACTATTAAAAACATTTTCTGGTTTTGTATTCTTGAATTTCTTTTTTGGTGTCTGCTTTCGCTGGTTTATTTTTTTGTCAGCGGGTTTTATCCTTCTTTTCTCGGCGCGCTTTTCACGGCTCTTTTTATTCCGGGCAATACGCTGATGTTTGCCGCCGGACTGTGCGTGCTGCTGCTTGTGCTGCGTCTTATCGGCCCGCGCACGGCGTATTGGGGGGCGGTTTTGCTGGGCTCTTTGTTCAATATCGTGTTGCTTTTGGATATTTTCGTTTAT
>DWVB01000054.1 GCA_019120455.1 Candidatus Avelusimicrobium excrementipullorum | reverse complement strand
CGGCCAGTTGTACGGCGAGGCTTCCGCCATGGCGCTGGGGCGTACGTATTGCTTTGGGCCGACCTTCCGCGCCGAAAAAAGCAAAACCCGCCGCCACCTGACGGAATTTTGGATGGTGGAGCCGGAAGTGGCCTACAACGATTTGGACGACAACATGGACCTGGCTGAAGATTTCATTAAATACATCGTCGGACAGGTGCTGAAAAACCGCGCCGCGGAACTGAAAATTTTAGAGCGCGACACCGCCAAACTGCAGGCTACGGTGGAAAAGAAATTCCCGCGCATCGCTTATACGGATGCCATTGAAATTTTGCATAAAAAAGGCAATGACACCCCCTGGGGCGGCGACATCGGCGGAGACGAAGAAACTCTGCTGGGTGAAGATTACGACACGCCGATTATGATTCACCGCTACCCCACCGCCATCAAAGCGTTTTATATGAAGCAGGACCCGCAAAACCCCGACGTGGTGCTGGCCGTGGACGTCATCGGCCCCGAAGGGGCGGGTGAAATCATCGGCGGCAGCCAGAGAGAGGACGACTACGACACGCTGGTGCGCCGCATGAAAGAAAACGGCCTGGACCCCGCCGGATATGACTGGTATTTGGACCTGCGCAAATACGGCAGCGTGCCGCATTCGGGCTTCGGTATGGGCATTGAACGCATGGTGCGCTGGGTATGCGGTCTGCAGCATGTACGCGAAACCATCCCTTTCCCGCGCATGATGGACAAAATCAGACCGTAAGACTTGTTTTACCCCATACAAAAACCCCGCTCTTTAGAGCGGGGTTTTTTACCAATAACCTTAACCTACGCCATAGGCACAGTGACATTCAGAAAATCTCCCTATACCTCCTGTACCGCAGTCAGCGCAAGACGTCGTACAGGAATAACGCATATATCTGAGCAGTACAATGTCACCTGGATCTATTGGCTTGTCTAATCGCTGCAATGTCTGATACCAATAAGCCGTTTTACTTTGTACATAAGCTTCATTTTCCGGCGTACCGCAACGCTGATATTTCATAGGAGTCCGGCCACTGGGCAAAGCCTCAACCCAAAAGGCATTCGGATCCATCCCAGATTCGCAGGCATTCAATGCCTCATTAAAACTATTATATTTATTCATCACAGAAGAATTCGTAATCCCCGTACAGCGGAAATAATATACCGTCGGCTGTTCTATGCAACATTCACCGTCTTCCTTATAATTTACCTCCGGATTACGCACATATCCGCTTGGGCAGGAGTTGGGACACGGAGTACGCGGAGCTTCCTCCCCTGCTCCGCATACCAGGAACACTCCGGTCTTGTTCCCCAGCGTCAAACTCTTCCAGCTTATCTCATGATCGTCTGCATCACACGTCGGAAACGCATGGCCGTACATATTTAAGCTGGTCATCTGCGCTTCATTCATTGCCTGCGCTTTGGCCAAACGGCTGGAATTAATAGACGTTACCGCCAAATCATGCGAAAACTCCAGCACGCCGGTACCCGTTCCGCTGCCTGCGGTAAGCTGGGTTCCCAGCGCCACGGAAGTCTGCGGGGTCAGCCCCAAGGTGCCTTTACGTACAATAATACTGCCCGTGTTCAGCGCACGGCTGTCCGAAGAAGCTTTGGCTACCTTTAGGCCTTCTCCGGCATCTAACTTACACTGCCCCATCAGGCCTACGTCACAGGTCCCCGTTACACCCAGATCCCCATATGCAGCATAAGGAACTGGGAAATACGTTACCATTTTTATATTATTGGCATCGGCGGCCGCTACAGGCAAAGCCAATGCCAAGGCGCACAAGGCGAAAAGAAATTTTTTCATAAAATCTCCTTTTAAAGCAAGATATCCGCTTATCATAGTATAAACTATAAAATCCAAAAAATCAATGTGTTTTTTGCTGTTATTTTTTCCGGCCTCGTTCCAAGCCAAAACAAAACCCGCGCAGGACGCGGGTTTTGCAGAAATATTTTCAGCGGCAGACACGCCATCATCTTTTCCGACGGGAAGAACTCCCTTTCTTTTTGGGCGTTTTGGCCGCTGTTTTTTTGCCGCTTTTGGCCGCTTTGGCAGGCGTTTTGCGCGCGGCTGCCTTGCTCACTTTGCTATGGGCGGTTTTGGCGGCCTTGCCCGCCGGTTTTTTGGCCGCGGCGGCGCGCGCCGCTTTGCTTGCTTTTTTGCCGGCGGAGGCTTTGGGGGCTTTATAGCCTTCCAGAGCCAGCGGCAGCACTTCGTCCATATGCGACACGGGGATCAGCGTCAACTCTTGGCGCACTTTTTCGGGCAGCTCGGACACGTCCTTTTCATTGGTATGCGGGAACAGAATCGTCTTTACGCCCTCACGGTACGCAGCCAGGAATTTTTCTTTAATTCCCCCCACCGGCAGCACGCGGCCCGTAATGGTCACTTCGCCGGTCATGGCCAGTTTTTTCTTTACCGGCAGACCGGAGAGCAGACTGACCAGCGCGGTGGTAATGGTAATGCCGGCCGACGGGCCGTCTTTAGGCACGGCGCCCTCGGGGAAGTGGATATGGAAGTCCGTATGGTCAAAGTTTACTCCCTTGCCAAAGCCGCGGCTGCGCGCATAGGTCAGCGCGGCGCGGACGGATTCCTTCATCACATTACCCAGCATACCCGTTAAAATCAGCTGGCCTTTGCCCGGAATTTTGGCCGCCTCTATGGACAGCGTCTCTCCGCCCACGCTGGTCCAGGCCAGTCCGGTGGCAATACCCACACCGTTTTCTTCGGCGGCGAAGTTGGAATACTTCGGCACGCCCAGGTATTCATGCAGGTTTTTGGCGTCTACGGTAATTTTCTTACCGCCGTTTTCCACATATTGTTTGGCGGCTTTGCGGCACAGACTGCCGATCTCGCGCTCCAAATTACGCACGCCGGCTTCGCGCACATATTCACGCATAATCAACGCCACGGCGTCTTTGGTGATTTCCAACGCCCCTTCTTTCAGTCCGTGCAGCTTCATCTGTTTGGGAATTAAATAGTGGTCGGCTATTTCGTGTTTTTCATAATCGGTATAGCCGGAGAAATCTATAATTTCCAAACGGTCGCGCAGCGTGGACGGTATGCCGGAAAGCGAGTTGGCCGTCGTGATAAACATGACTTTGGACACGTCATACGGAACGTCCAAAAAGTGGTCCACAAAGTCTTTGTTCTGCTCCGGATCCAGCAGCTCCAGCAGGGCGGCGGCGGGGTCTCCGCGCCAGTCCGACCCCATTTTGTCTATTTCGTCCAGCAGGAAAACGGGGTTGGAGCTTTTGGCCTTGCTGATACCCTGTATAATGCGCCCGGGCATGGAGCCGATGTAAGTGCGGCGGTGGCCGCGGATTTCGCTCTCGTCACGTACGCCGCCCAAAGACATGCGCACAAACTTGCGCCCGACGGCCCGCGCAATGGATTTGGCCAAAGACGTCTTGCCCACGCCCGGAGGCCCCACAAAGCACAACACCGGCCCGCGCAGGCCTTCGGTCAGTTTGCTGACGGCCAGGTATTCCAAAATGCGTTCTTTGGGTTTGTCCAGGCCGAAGTGGTCCTCGTCCAAGATTTTTTTGGCCGCGGCAATGTCCAGCACGTCCTGCGTGGTGATATTCCAGGGCATGTTCACCAGCCAGTCCAAATACGTGCGCGACACCGTGGCCTCCGGCGAGAACGGGGCCATTTTTTGCAGGCGTTCCACCTCTTTTTCAGCCGCTTCTTTGGCGGCGGGAGGCAGGCCGTTCTTTTTAATTTTGGCTTTTATCGCGTCCAGTTCTTTTTGGAAATCGTCCTTTTGGCTCAACTCCTTTTGAATGGCTTTCATCTGCTCATTCAAATAATATTCTTTCTGGTTTTTCTCAATCTGCGCGCGGACCTGGGAATGGATTTTTTCTTCCAGCCCCAAAATTTCCACCTCGCTGGTGATGAGCTTTAAAATTTTCTCCAGGCGTTCTTTGACGTCGGTCGCTTCCAAAATTTCCTGGCGCTGTTCCGTCTTGACCACCATGTTGGAGGCAATCGTGTCGGCCAGTTTGGACGGGTCTTCAATCTGCCGCAGGAAAGACACCCCCTCCACCGCAATCCGGCGCGATACGCGGGCGTAATGGTCAAACTCGTCGAGCACTTTGCGCATCAGCGCCTGCACGACGGGGCTGTTGTCCTCCTGCTCCTCTATATATTCCACTGTGGCGAACCAGGTGTTGGTCATGGGGTTGAGCTCCAGCTTTTCCACGCGGGCGCGCACCAGCCCCTGCAGAAACACCTTAATAGAGCCGTCCGGCATTTTCAGCGACTGCGTAATTTCGCTGAGTACCCCAAAGTGGTAAATATCGTTTTCCTTGGGGTCTTCAATTTCCGCCGCTTTCTGCGACAGGGCCAGCACATATTTGCCGGGCGATTCCAGCGCCAAATCAATGGCGACGATGGATTTTTCGCGGTCCACCGACAGCGGAAGCGACATCCCCGGGAACATTACCACGTCCCGTATCGCCACCGCCGGCACCACCTTGGGCAGGGAAAGGGTTCTTTTCATCATCTCTTCCATAATTTCATCTCCGTATCAAAAAGGATAAATCTTTGCCCCGCGGCGCACAAGCGCGCTTTTGGGCTAGTTTAAAAAAGTATAGCACATTCGCTTAAAATTAGCAAGTCATTTATTTGAGTGCTAATTTTGAGCCGGCTCCAGCTTTTTTACCCTATGGGACATCTGGGTCTTTTGGCCCGCTCCGTCTGGGTCCAATGACCCTGTACAAATGGCGCCGTATTTTTTAGATTACAAATAGAAGTATAATAGAGAAGTAAAGTTGTATATTATCAGAGGATATTATATGAAAAACATAAAATGGATGTTGACCGCCCTCCTGGCTGTGGCAATGGCCGCCCCGGTTTTTGCCCAGAACCAGGTTCAGCAGAATAAAGTAACCAAAGCCATTGAACGCGCCGCCTTACAGGCCGCGCAGCAGGCCCGACAGGCAGACAGCGGCAAATGCATCTGGTGCGGACGTGCCGTAACGGATGAAAACCGTTACGCCACCTGCCCCGCCGACCCGGACGTGCGCTGTAACCCCGCCGACCCGAACGCCGAAGCCGCGGCCAAAGCCCATACCTGCTACCGCTGCGGCAAAAGTTTCCGCGCCGGACAGCACTGCAGTGAAACCGGCTACACCGCTTTGTGCGCCAACAGCCCCGAGCAGGAACAGGCCCTGACCCGTCAGCAGGCCGAGCAGGAGGCCGCCTGCCGCGCCCGGCTGGAAGAAGAGCAAACGAACTATACCACGTTATACGGTACTTGCAGCCGCTGCGGACGCACCGTAACGGACAGAAACATTCACAGAAGATGCGGAGCCGATCCGGATGCGCGCTGTCTGGTTTCCTCCGTTCCTGCCCAAAAAACCGCCGCTGCGGAGAATGGACGCGGGGACGCTGAAGTTTCAGAACAGAGCACGGAAAACTACGGCCCCTGCATTTGGTGTGGGCGCATGGTAAACAGTGAAAACCGCTATGAAAAATGCCCCGCCGATCCGGATGTGCGCTGCCACCCTGCCGACCCGAATGCCGAAGCCGCGGCCAAAGCCCATACCTGCTACCGCTGCGGCAAAAGCTTCCGCGCGGGGCAGCATTGCAGTGAAACCGGCTATACCGCTTTGTGCGCCAACAGCCCCGAGCAGGAACAGGCCCTGCAGCAGGCGGAAGAAGAAAGAATACAAAAAGCGGCCGAAAATTCCGTCTGCCCCAAATGCGGCAAAGCTTATACCATAGACGAACGTTACCATCATGTAACCCATATTTGCGAACGGTAAGCACTATTACGGACGACCCCGGATAAGCGGGGTCGTCTTTTTCATACGGACCTAGTATTTCATTAGGTCCATTTTCTATGTTTTTCTGGGCCCAAAGGCCCTTGAAAAAGACCGTCAGAAAGAATAAATTAAGAAAAGAAGAAAATACTTTTATATCCCCGGAGGAAATATGAAAATTTATCGCTGTCTGGCATCCGTTTTTACTTTGGCGGCTTTTTTATTCGCAGGAGCCCCCGCCGCGCGCGCCGTATGTTATGCTGACGCCGCAAGAGGCGCCGGCCAATATATTGACGCCCAGATGGACCTGGAAGAAGAACAAGAAAGAGAAATGTACATGCTGCAGATGGCTCTTTCCGCCGGCCTGCAAACCCTGGACGCCCACCAGTATACCGACAGCCTGACTGAACAGGATAAAGAAATTTTAAACCTGCTGAATGTTAAAATTCCGGCCATTATCAACAAAATTCAGAACAATTCCAGCGAAGTGGAAGAAGAACTCACCGCGGCCAGCGAAGAACTGGCACGCAAAATCATCGCCAACCAGAACCTCTATCCTGAACCGAAAGACTGGGAAACGGCAACCGGTTTTGCGGCCATGGCAGCCGTCAGCTATGCCCTGGCAAACGGCAGCATTAATGAACAAGTCACCGAGATTTTGCTAAACGAAAGCCTGGATATTATGATGAACGCTTTTTCCGAAGAAGGACTGGCCGAATAACACGAACCGATATAAAAAACCCCGCCGCGAAGGCGGGGTTTTTTGTGCACGGATAAATTATTTGTCGCGCAATTTGAGCACTTCGTCAATAATGCCGTATTCTTTGGCTTCTTCGGCGGACAGATAGTAATTGCGTTCGCTGTCCTGACGGAGTTTTTCTTTGGGCTGGCCCGTGTGCTTGGCCAAAATATCCAGCAGATGTTCTTTGTTGTCCTTGAGTTCTTTCGTTTCTATTTCAATATCCGTCACCTGACCGGAAATCCCCCCGCCCCAAATCAGCGGCTGGTGAATCATAATGCGCGCGTGCGGCAGGGCATAGCGGCGGCCCTTGGAGCCGGCGGCCAGCAATACCGCACCGAAGCTCATGGCCTGCCCCATGCAAATGGTGGTAATGGGGGCTTTGATAAACTGCATGGTGTCGTAAATGGCCAGGCCGGCGGTCACCATACCGCCCGGGGAGTTGATGTAAAGGTTAATTTCCCGCTGCGAATCTTCCGCGTCCAAATACAAAAGCTGCGCAATAATCATGTTTGCGCTGGCGGTATCCACTTCCCCTTCGCGGCCGCCCACAAAAATAATGCGGTCTTTGAGCAGGCGCGAAAAAATATCATAACCGACGTTCTTTTCAATAATGGTGGGTATAATCATATTTTCTCCGGTAAACGTTTTTTTTATTATACGAAAAAGGACCGCCGCACGCCAAACACGGCCCGTTAAGACCTATCTTTCGGTGGGACTAAAATCACAGGAGAAATGGGTCCAAATACTCTTTTTTTCCGAGATAAGTTTTATAAAATATATGTATCAAAATAAATTAAAAAACCGGAGACATGCGAACATGAAAAAAATGATTATCGGACTGGCCTGTGTATTAGCCGCTGCGGCCGCCGCACAGCCCGCCCTGGCCCAACACATCAGCCACGCGGAACGGGCCGCTATCGTGCAGGCTTGCCAAGCCTTGCAACAAAATAAAGAAAACAAGCAGGAAGAAACCACCTCATCTTCCCGCACCGAGCAGAAAAAGACTGCGGAAAAATTTCCCTATCAAATGGCCGGCAGAGAAATGAAAATCGTTAATTCGTCTGAATACATGGCCGGCGCCGCCTGCTACATCGGCAAAAAATGCTGGGAAGGGCTCTGCAAAGCCGGACGCGCCTGCAAAGAAATCATAAAAACGGCCGGACGCAATTATGCCCAATACGGCCCCGGCGGCCGCGAAGGTGCCATGATGCGCACCGGAGAATATCTGCACAAACGCATTGAATCCAAAAAACAACAAAACAACATACAAGAACAGCAAAATTCTCTGAAAAAGGCCCTGGAGCAAGCCGCCGCACGCGCGGCGGAAAAAGCCGCCCGGGAATAAACGGATTCTTAAGATGAAATTCCCCGGACATACGCCCGGGGAATTTTTATTGTGAGCAGTAACGTGAAATTCCCCGGGTTTCCGCCCGGGGCTTCTGTTGTTTCAAAATCTCAGCTTCGCTTGATTTTGCCCGCCGCTAACAGACAAAAGAAAACTCCGTTTTCTTGCGGCGGGATTTGCATTCATCCCTGGGTTTACACCCAGGGTGTTCTGTAAAGTATGCATAAAAACCCCCGCCGCGCCGTCAGGCGGGGCGGGGGTTTAAAGAAATAAAACAGATCAGCCAGGGTAATAGACTTTTGTCTTTTTCGCGTCCTTGGCCTGCGCGCTGATTTTATAGCCGTTTTCACTCACGCCGATGCGGAAGTTGCGGTTATCCAGCACGGCATGCGTGTCCCGCTGAAACTGCACCGGATCACCCGACAAAATGGACAGACGCAGCAAATCATTGGTGTAATAGCCGAAATGCATGCGGTGCACCTCTTCCAGGTAGCCGATTTTTGCCAAGTGCTCCTGCGCGCGGTTAATCAGCCGCTGCTGCGCCAGAGAGCCCGCGCCGAACAGCTGCGAGTAGGAAACGGAAACAAACACAATCATCAGCAGGGCGCCCGTCAGAGTCAGGGCCGTTCTCTCGCCCCAGCTTTTGGGACGGGCCTGCATCACCACAGACCCCGCCAAATAATCGTGCAAGGCGCGGTGTTGGTTGTCTATAAACGCCAGCAGGAAACCGCACATTAACAGCCCCGCGCTGATTAAATAGCCCACGGCGCGGATAAAAGCGCGCGGCAGGGACAGGGGTTCCCCCGTCTGCACATCGGCCACGCGTATGCCCACCAGGGCTTTGCCCAGCGTATTTCGGCCGCCGCTGCCAAATATGGTTTCATATAAAATAAAAGGGATAATCACACAGCCCAGAATGGCATAAATTATTTCCAAATCCGGCTGTATGCGGTTTATCACAAAAGCGGCCAGCAGCTGATAGGGAATGCTGATAATACTCCAGTCAATAAGCAGCGCGATAAAACGCTCCGCCACGCCGGCGGGCTTGGCTTCCAGCTCCTGCGGAGCCTCCGCCACCGTTTCAACGGGGGCGTCCTCCATAATATTTTGAATGCGGTGTTCTTCCATATATTCTCCCACAAAATCTT
>DWVB01000002.1 GCA_019120455.1 Candidatus Avelusimicrobium excrementipullorum | reverse complement strand
TACGAAGACGAGGTATCGGTGTAGGTGTCCGCCGGCGCCGCCGCGGAAGCGTCCGCCGTGCCGTAATACTGGTCCGGCGAGTAGCGGCGCGGTTTTTCCCACAGGCGTTTGGTTTGGCGGTAATCGCGTTCACTGGGCACACCGGGCACCATGGGGCGCTGGCGGTCGTCAAAGAAATAGACGTTTTTCTGCGTATCGGGCTGTACGTCAAAGATATATTCGGACTCTACATTGGGTTTGGCTTCCCGCCGTTCGGCATAGGCCTGGCGGTCCAAATCCTCCAGGTAATCTTCTTCCGTCAGATAAATCTTGCGCTGGTACTGCGGTTCTTGCTCCTTTTTGTCGGCGGAAGAGCAGGCGGCCAGGCCCAGACAGAAAACGGATAATGCGGCCAGATGAATGAAGGTTTTCATATTTTCTCCTTTAAATCTTTCTTTCCCCAGATAATATAATGTTTTCCAGCAGGCACGCAAGCGTTACGGGCCCCACTCCCCCGGGAACGGGGGAAACGCGGCAGCCTTTGTCCAGCAGCTGCTGGGTGCAGGCATCGCCGCAGAGGCGGCCGTCTTTGTCCAAATTGGTGGCGATGTCTATGACGGTTGCGCCCTTTTTGACGTTTCCGGCATGGAGCAGGGCCGGCTGTCCGGCGGCGGCGCAGATTAAATCCGCATTTTGCAGGGAGACGGCCAAATCCCGCGTAAACGTATGGCAAATTTTTACCGTGGCATTGCGGCAGGTCAGCAAATGCGCCAGCGGGCGGCCCACGGTGGGAGAGCGGCCGATGACGGCGGCTTCCATGCCCTGGGGGTCTATCCCGTGCGCGTCCAGCAGGCGGATAACCGCCAGTGCCGTGCAGGGGACAAAAGTAGGCAGGGCCTGCACGTCCTGCCAGCTCTTGCATAAAAACAAATTGCCCATGGCCGTGTTGGACATGCCGTCAATGTCTTTTTCCGGCGCAATATACCGCGTAAATCCGCTTTGCGCCAGCGCCGGCGGCAGGGGCCGCGGAATTAAAATGGAGTCAATGTCCGGATCGGCGGATACTTTTTGCAATAAATTTAAAAACTCTTCCGCGCGTGTGGCGTTGTTGAGTTCATGCACCCGTGTGCGTACGCCCAGCTTTTCGGCGGCCTGCACCTCTTTTTTTAAATAGACATACGCGCCGTAATCCTCCGTGGATCCGGCGGCAAAAAGAGATATCGGCCTGCCCAGTTTGCGTCGTACGGCATCGGCGCGCTGCGCCAGCGGCGCACGCAAAGAAGCGGCCAGGGTTTTTCCTTCCAAAATCATATATATATGATATCAAATTCCGGTTTTTCTTCGGGAGGCTTTTGCCGCTGCAATAAAATCCGTTGAAAAAGGTTTATACACACAGAGAATTTTACTGCCGGCCCTTTCAGGCCAAAAGATTTGTGCCGCGTTTTCCCGTGAATGCTGTAACACAGACATACAGCGCGCGCCCCGCTCCGCCAGCGGGGCGTTATTGCGTTTGTGAGGCGGAAGGGTACCGCCTGACAAACCCGCCGCGGAATGATAAAATATACATATACTTTATTTTATGCCGGACGGAGCACCGCCGCGGCCTTACGGAGGGCACATGCCTATTTGGATTTTCCGTTTTTCCACGCTGATCGCGTTTCCTTTTCTGACGTATGATTTTATTGACAAAGACCCCGTGTCCCTGGCGGCGGGGCTTTTATGCGCGCTGATTGTCATTATTGCCGAAGCGGTGTTTAAGCGCCTGCGCCTGATTAAAATTATGATTGCCTGCTCTGGCTTTTTGCTGGGGTATTTGCTGTTTGTGTTTACCGATTATGCCGTGCAGAATTTTTCGGGTACCGGCTCTTTGGAGTGGTGGGTAAATAACGGGCGGTATGTGGAAATCGGGCTGATTGTATTCGGCGTATTGGCCAGCCTGTTTAAATCGCGCGATTTGGAAGGGCTGTCCTACAAAGGCCGCCACCTCAAAGTGGCCGACGTTACCGCCCTGATGGACGGGCGCATTGTGGACTTGTGCGAAATTAACTTCCTCTCCGGCATTATCGTTATTCCTGTGTTCGTGCTGGAAGCGCTCAATAAAATGGCCGCCTCCAAAGACCCGCTGGAACGCGCCAAAGGCCGCCGCGGGCTGGACGTGGCTTCCCGCCTGCAGGAACTCAAGGAAATTGCCGTGCGTATTACTTCCAAAACGCCCAAAGCCGAAAACGATACCGAACGCGTGGTCAAACTGGCCAAAAGTTTTGATGCGGAAGTGGTGACGCTGGATTTTAACGTCAATAAAGTAGGCGCGCTGTATGATGTGGTGGTGTTAAACATCGCCGATTTGGCCACCGCCTTAAAACCCGTGGTGCTGCCCGGGGAAACGATGTCTTTGTTTATTATGAAAGACGGCAAAGAAAAGGAACAGGGCATCGGATACCTGGACGACGGCACCATGGTCGTGGTGGAGGACGGACGCAAATTTATCGGCAAACGCACCGAAGTATCCGTTTATTCCATTTTGCAGACGTCTTCGGGGCGTATGATTTTTGCCAAAATAAAGTAGGGAGCGAATGCAGGACGAACTGACTTTTGCCGGCGCTGTAGTGGTAGCCGGCGGCCTGGGCAAACGCATGGGCCGCCCCAAACAAATGTTGCCCCTGGCGGGCAGACCGGTGCTCCTGCGCGCGGTGCAGGCGCTGGCCAAAGTGCCGTGCATTAAGCAAATCGTTGTGGTGACCGCGCCCGAGAACCGCGAAATCCTTAAAAAACATTTTCCCCAAATTAGTTTTGCCCAGCCTGGGGCCATGCGTTTGGCCTCCGTTATCAGCGGCGTGGCCGCGCTGGACCCCCGCGCACAGGCCGTGGCCGTGCATGACGGGGCCCGCCCGCTGGTGGACCCGCAGGCCGTGGCCCGCTGTTTAAGACGCGGTTTTGAAGAAGGGGCCGCCGTATTGGCCGTGCCGGTAAAGGATACGGTCAAACAGGTGCGCGCGGGCGCGGTGGAGCGCACGCTGGAGCGCAGCAGCCTGTGGGCGGCGCAGACGCCGCAGTGTTACCGCGCGGATATTTTGCGCCGCGCGCTGGACAAATTTGCCCATTTGCAGGACGCGACGGACGAATCCCAGCTGGTGGAGCGGCTGGGCGTGAGCGTGAAGATAGAGCCGTCCGATTACAAAAATTTGAAAATTACCACGCCGGAGGATTTGGTCATGGCGGAAGCGTTTTTAACCGCGGGCGCGTGCCAGCGCACGGGATTTGGCTTTGACCTGCACCGTTTGGTGCAGGGGCGGCGGTTTATTATCGGTGGGGTGGAAATTCCGCACAAAAAAGGCTTTGCCGGCCACAGCGACGGCGATGTGGTGCTGCATGCCGTGTGTGACGCGGCCCTGGGCGCGGTGTGCCTGGGGGAAATCGGCCTGCTTTTCCCGCCGACCGACCCGAGCATTGAAGGCATAGACAGCCAAAAAATAGCCAAGAGCGTTTTGGAGCTGCTGCGCAAGCATCACGCCCGCATTGTGCATATAGACGCGACGCTTGTCACGCAGGAGCCCAAAATCAGCCCGCATTATGCGGCGGTGCGCGCCAGCCTGGCCCGTATTTTTGAAATAGATGAAAAAGACGTAAGTTTCAAATCCAAAAGCCACGAACACGTGGGCGAAATCGGCCGCGGGGAAGCGGCCATGTGCCACGCCGTGGCAACCTTGCTTATCGGAGAAGAAAAATGAAAAAGACTGTTTTGTTTTGCACCCTTTGCGCCGTTTTATGCGCCGCCTGCAGCAGCGTGGACTATACCTCCCGCCGCAAATTAAAAGGCATTGATTATTCCGCGTATGAAAATCCGTCGGCTTTCACGGGGATCAGCGACAGCAACAATTACTACGGCCAGCTGCCCGACCCCAGCGTGCTGGGAGAAGGAGGCCTGCCCCAGGAAGAACAGCCCGTAGACGAAAGCGCGGATTTTACTTCCGAAGAAATCGCCGCTTCTTACGGCCGCTATACGGACGTAACCGTAGTGGCGGCGGCCAAGCGCGTCAAACTCGGTGCGTCGGCCAATTCCAAAAATATGGCTCTGTTTCAAAACGCGTTGGACGCGGCCTATAAAAAAGCCCTGCGCACCTACCGCCCTTCCGGTTTTACCTATTCCATTTCCAGCGTCGGGGCGGTCAACCCGCTTTCCGACATTGAAGTCAGCTGCATTTTGGGCGAACAGGCCGCCAACGAAGTGGGCCAGGTGACCTGCGATTTGTTTTTTGATACATTAGTCCAGCAGTACAACACATTGCTTAAAGAGGCGCAGAATAATGCAGCTTTATAATACCGAAACCCGCCGCAAAGAAGAATTTACCCCGCTCAACCCCAAAGAAGCGACGATGTACTGCTGCGGACCGACCGTGTACAATTATGCGCACATCGGCAATATGCGCACCTATATTTTTGAAGATTTGCTGGCGCGCACGCTGCGTTTAAGCATGCCGCTCAAACATGTGATGAACGTGACCGATGTGGGGCACTTGGTGTCCGACGCCGACGAGGGCGAAGACAAAATGGAAGTCGCCACGGCGCGCGAAGGCAAAAGCGCGTGGGATATCGCCAAATTTTACGAACAGAAATTTTTTGAAGATTTTGACGCCCTGCACTGCACCCGCCCCACGGTCATCAGCCGCGCCACGGCGCATATACCGGAAATGATTGCACTGGTCAAAACGCTGGAAGAAAAAGGTTACACCTATCGTACTTCTGACGGTATTTATTATGACACGTCCAAATTTCCGCGTTATGACGCACTGGTGGGACGCAGCCGCCTGGAAGGGCTAAAAGGCGGCGCGCGCGTGGAAATGAGCGAGGAAAAACGCAACCCGACCGATTTTGCCCTGTGGAAATTTTCCCCCAAAGACAAAAAACGCCAAATGGAGTGGGACAGCCCCTGGGGCGTCGGTTTCCCGGGCTGGCATGTGGAATGCTCGGCCATGGCGATGAAATATTTGGGCCCGACGGTGGACATACACTGCGGCGGCATAGACCATGTGTCGGTGCACCACACCAATGAAATCGCCCAGAGCGAGGCCGCCACGGGCCAAAAATATGTGCGCTGCTGGGTGCACGGGGAATTTTTGGTGCTGCGTGCGGGCAAAATGTCCAAATCCGGCGGCACTTTTGTCACCCTGCAAACCCTGCGCGACAAAGGCTATGACCCGCTGGATTACCGCTATCTGTGCCTGACGGCGCATTACCGCACCCAGCTGGAATTTACCTATGAATCTTTGGACGCGTCGCGCAAAAGTCTGCAAACTTTGCGCCGCGAGGCCGCCAAGGCCGTGCAGACCGCCGCGCGCCAGCCGCTGCCGCTGACGGCGCGCTTGGAAGAAATAAAAAACAAGTTCCGCGCCGCCATGGAGGACGACTTAAACGCGCCCAAAGCCCTGGCTGTGGTGTGGGAAACGCTGCGCGGGGCGGAGCTGAATGCGGCGGAAAAAGTGGAATTTTTAAAATTTGCGGACGGCATCTTGGCGCTGGACGTGTTCCGCGCCCCGCAGGAAGAAAATAATGAGGAACTGCCGCAGGAAGTGAAAGACCTGCTGGCCCGCCGCGCCGAAGCCCGCGCGGCCAAGGACTATAAAAAATCCGACGAACTGCGCGCCGCGCTGGCCGCCGCCGGTTATGCGGTCAAAGATACGCCGCAGGGGCAGCAAACGGAGAAAATCAAATGAAAAAAATAAACGCCGAATTTATACGCCTTATTCCCAAAGCGGACCTGCATGTACACCTGGACGGCTCCCTGCGTCTGTCCACGCTGATTGAACTGGCGCAGAAAGACGGCGTGGAGCTGCCCGCATATACCGAAAAGGGCCTGCGCGAAAAAGTATTTAAAAAACAATATAACTCCCTGACGGAATATTTAAAGGGGTTTGATTACACCACCGCTGTTATGCGTTCGGCGGAGAACATAGAACGTATCGCCTATGAGCTGGGGCAGGACGCCGCCGCCGAAGGCGTGCGTTACATAGAGGTCCGTTTTGCCCCGCAGCTGCACGCGGGGGATAAACTGACCGTGGCTGACGCCGTGCGCGCCGTGGTGGCCGGCCTGCGCCGCGCGCAAAAAGAACACAATGCCCTGCCCGCCGTCAAAAAAGGGGAAGATTTGCCGTTTTATTTCGGCGTAATAACCTGCGCCATGCGCAGTTTTAACGCCAACATGTCACCGTACTATAAAAAGCTGTTCAGCGTACTGTCGCAATATTCCAAGTTTGAAGTGTTTGGCGCGGCGTCGCTGGAACTGGCGCGGCTGGTGGTCAAGCTGGTGCGGGAAGAAAAACTGCCCATAGTGGGCTTTGATTTGGCGGGTGAAGAAGCCGGCTATCCGGCTTCCGACCATGTGGAAGCGTATAAATACGTGCATAAACATTTTATGCGCAAAACCGTACACTCAGGCGAAGCGTACGGGCCCGAATCTATTTTTCAGGCCATTACGGACTGCTATGCCAACCGCATCGGTCACGGCACGCATTTGTTTGACGCGGGGATGATTAAGGACCGCAAAGTCAAAGACAAAAACGCTTATGTGGAGGCGCTGGCCAATTACATTGCCAGCGAACGCATCGGCGTGGAAGTGTGTCTGACCAGCAATTTGCAGACCTTGCCGCAAATTACTTCCGTGGCCAAACACCCCGTGCGGGAAATGATTGCGCGCGGGCTTTCGGTCAGCATTGCCACGGACAACCGGCTGGTGTCCAACACCAACGTCAGCAAAGAGCTGGAGCTGCTGGTAAAAAATATTCCGCTGACGCGCAAAGAGTTTAAAAACATCATTATTGCCGGTTTTAAAGGAGCGTTCTTCCCGGGAACTTATATAGAAAAACGCCACTTTGTGCGCCAGGTCATCAACCGTTACGACGAGCTGGCCAAGAAGTATTTGGACTGATGTTTTTTAGAAAAGGCCGTTAAAAACCCCGCTTTCAAAGCGGGGTTTTTAGTGATATTTTCCGGAGAATTCGGAGCTATTCTTCGTCAATTTTCAGCATGGCTACAAACGCTTCCTGCGGAATGTTCAGACTGCCGATAGACTTCATGCGTTTTTTGCCTTCTTTCTGTTTTTCCAGCAGTTTGCGTTTGCGCGTAATGTCGCCGCCGTAACATTTGGCGATGACGTCTTTGCGGTAGGCGGGAATGGTTTCACGCGCGATGACTTTGCCGTTGACGGCGGCCTGCACGGCCACTTCAAACTGCTGCCGCCCGATAAGTTCCTTTAGTTTTGCGCACAGCGCGCGGCCCTGGCTTTGGGCGCGGTCTTTGTGCACCACCACGCTTAAGGCGTCCACCGGCGTGCCGTGCAGCAGGATTTCCATCAGCACCACGTCGGCACTGCGGAAGCCCGCCACTTCATAATCAAAGGACGCGTATCCCTTGGACACGGATTTGAGTTTGTTGTAAAAATCAATAACCATTTCGCCCATGGGCATTTCATACTTAATAATCACGCGCTGGTTGGACAAATGGTCCATGTTCATAAATGTGCCGCGTTTTTCTTTCAGCAGCGTCATCACCCCGTCCATAAACTCCACGGGGGTAACCACCGTGATGTGTATGACGGGCTCTTTAATGTCTATAATGTCGCCGTGCGGCGGGAAGTTGGCCGGATTGTCTATGATTTTATAGCCCGGGTCGTCCGGCGCGTCCGGCAGGGCGGCCAGCTCCTGCGGGTGATTTTTGCGCGGCGTAAATTTGACGTGGTACACCACGTTGGGCGCAGTAGCGATCAGCGAGAGATTAAATTCGCGCTCCAGGCGTTCTTTAACGATTTCTATGTGCAAAATGCCCATAAACCCCAGGCGGAAGCCAAAGCCCAGCGCTTTGGAGGTTTCGCTCTGGTAGTGGAAAGAAGAATCGGACAAATTCAGCTTTTCCAGCGCGGTGCGCAGCAGCGGAAAATCGGTGGTTTCCACCGGAAAAATGCTGGCAAACACCACGGGTTTGGCGTCGGCGTAACCGGGCAGCGGGGTTTGGGCGGGGCGGTCGGCCAATGTAACGGTATCGCCCACTTTGACCTGATGAATATCTTTAATGCCCGCCACCAGATAGCCCACTTCGCCGGCGCTCAGTGACGCGGCTTTGTGCAGCTGTTTGGGGGTCATAAAACCCACCTCTTCCACTTTATAACCGGCTCCCGTGGCCATAAAACGGATCTGCTGTCCGGCCTTTACCGCGCCGTCCACGATACGCACATACATAATTACCCCGCGGAACGGGTCATAAAAAGAATCAAAAATCAGGGCGCGCAGCGGCGCATTCGGGTCGCCTTGCGGGGCGGGAACATCGGCAATAATGCGGTCCAGCAAATGTTCTATCCCCATACCGGTTTTGGCGCTGACGCGTTCGGCTTCAATGGGCTCGCGCAGAATATCCCAAAGCTGTTCTTCGGCGGCGTCCGCGTCCGACTGGGACAAATCCACCTTGTTCATCACGGGAATAATTTTCAGCCCCAGGCTTTGTGCCAGGTGCGCATGCGCTACGGTCTGCGCTTCCACGCCCTGGGACGCGTCCACCAGCAGCAGCACGCCTTCGCAGGCGCGCAGGGAGCGGGCCACTTCATAGGAAAAGTCCACATGTCCCGGGGTGTCAATCAGGTTTAAAATATAATCTTTGTACTGAATGCGCACGGCCTTGGCTTTAATGGTAATGCCGCGTTCGCGTTCCAGGTCCATGCCGTCCAGCAGCTGGGCCTGCATTTTGCGTTTGGGCACGGTGCCCGTGTCTTCCAGTATTCTGTCTGATAGGGTGGTTTTGCCGTGGTCAATATGCGCCACGATGGAAAAATTACGAATCTTCATCTTGACTTTGCGTTTCAATCAGCTTGCGTATCTCTTCCGATGAGGAGGCCAGCAAAGCGGCCTGCGCCATGTCGGAGCATGCTTCAAAATTTAAATTGCGTATGCGGTTTTTAATGCGCAGAAACATACGCGGCGGCACGGACAGCGTGTCCACCTCCAGCCCCAGCAGCATGGGCACCATTCTCACGTCGGAGGCAATTTCCCCGCAGATACTGACCTGTCTGCCGCGCTGGTGTGCCGTCTGTATAATCTGGCGTATGGTGCGCACCACCGCGGGGTGGCACGGGTCGTACATATGCGCCACTTCGGGGTTTACGCGGTCCACCGCAATTAAATATTGTATCAAGTCATTGGTGCCTATGGAAAGGAAATCCATTTCCCCGATCATGCCGTCCAGCGCAATGGCCGCCGCCGGCACCTCTATCATGGCCCCGAGAGCAATTTTGTTGACGGGTTTTTTGCCTTGTTTTTCAAATTCGGCCAGCACTTCGTTCAGCGCCGCGCGCACATGGCGCAGCTCCTCCAGGGAGGACAGCATGGGCACCATAATTTTAATCTGCGCCGGCACCTCGCACGCCGTGCGCACAATGGCGCGCAGCTGGGTGTGCATCAGCTCGGGGTTTTTTAAGAACAGGCGTATGCCGCGGCAGCCCATAAAGGGGTTATTGTCTTTGTCAAATTCGTCCAGCGGGAAATCGGGCAGTTTGTCCGCTCCCAAATCGGCCAGACGGATAGTGACGGGGCGCATGTCAAATTTTTTGGCCGTGGCCAGATAAATCTGGTATTGTTCCAGCTCGGTGGGCGGCTGGGGAATATTCATATATAAAAATTCCGTGCGCAGCAGGCCCAGACCGTCGGTAATCAGTTTTTTGTTTTCTTTGGTGTCCGTGCGCGGGTCAAAGTTGACCATCAATTTGAAAGAACGTCCGTCCGCCGTCACGGTGGGCAGGTGGTTGATGGTTTGCAGCAGGGATTCGGCCTTTTTAATTTCGCGCTGGGTTTTTTTGTAGCGGGCCAGCGTGTATTTGTCCGGGCTGATAATCAGCAGGCCGTTTTCTCCGTCCACGATGACGGTGTCGCCTTCTTTTACCTGGCGCGCGGCGTTGGAAAGCCCCACCACGGCCGGCAGTTTTAAACTTTGCGCCAAAATGGCCGTGTGGCTGGTTTTTCCGCCCAAGTCCGTGCAAAAACCGATAATCTGGTTCTCCTGCAGATTAATGGTATCCGACGGAAACAAATCATGCGCAATCAGTACCGAAGGGCGGCGTATGGAATGCCAGAACTGGCCCTTATCTCCCTGCAAATTGCCGACCATGCGCTTGCCCACGTCAAAGATATCATTGCGGCGTTCTTTAAAAAATTTGTCTTCTATTTTGTCAAAAGAGGCCGCCAGTTCCTGCAAGGTATGGAAAATGGCCGCCTGCGCGGACATGTGTTCGTTTTTGATTTTGGATATGGCCGCGTCTTTAAGCATGGGGTCCTGCAAAATCATTTTATGCATGGACATCAGGCTGGCGTATTCCCCGCCCAGCGTTTGGCGCAGTTTCTTTTCGCTTTCGTCCAGGTCGGAAAGGGTTTTTTCCAGCGCGCGGTTGAATTTGGCTATTTCCGCCTTCACTTCCGCGGCGTCCACATATTGGTTGGCCACGGCAAAATCCGCCGTGGGCAAAAGGACGGCGGGACCGATGGTTACACCCGGGCTGGCGGCAATGCCTTTAATGACAAACATCAATATTCCTCGTTAAAATTTTGCGCAAACAGCCGCGTAATAGCTTCGCAGGCGGCTTTTTCGTCTTTTCCGTCAAAGCAAAGTTTGAGCGTGGAGCCGTATTCGGCGGCCAGCATCATTACGCCCATAATGCTTTTGGCGTTGATTTCCAGCCTGTCTTTGGCGATTTTGATATCGCAGTCAAAATCCGCTGCCGTCTGTGCGACCATAGCGGCCGGACGGGCGTGCAGCCCCAGGCGGTTGGTAATTTTGATTTCTTGCGTAATCACGGTAAACGGTCCCCTTTTATATTAAACACACGATATTAAAAATTATTACGGCCGCGATGTACAAATATACGTTGGGGATGCGCAGGCGGCGCGTAACAAAAGAAATCATGACAAAAAACAACACCAGCATGGCGCGCGCGATGAAATGTATATCCACCCGTACGCCTTCAAAAAAGCGGTATACGCCAAACAAGATGAGCCCTACGGCAAAGAAAATGCCGATGCGCTTGGCATTGTAAATGGTACGGTTCCAGTCAAAGCGCGTCAGCCCGAAGCAGGACTTGTCATCGGATTCGTAACCGATTTGCAGCCCTTCCCAGCGCACAAACTGCGCCACGGCATTGTAAACGAAAAACGCCGCCGCGCCGGCCGTAAACGCATATAAAAGCGGCACGGGATGCATGGAAATTTCCAAAAAGTCCACGCCCAACAGCATCCAAATAAAAATGGCCAGCAGCAGCGTCAGGGGTTTGAGCGTGCCCCAAAACAGACGGTCCCCTATAGATGCGGCGGTAATGGACAGCCCCCTGCGCGCCCCCATCCACTCGGCCACCTGTTCTTTGTAGTCAGCCACCGACTGGGCCCGGGCCACGCTTTCTTCCATGCGGGCCATGGCGCCGAAACAGAAGGAAGCCATGACGGGGTGCGTGTTAAAAGCCTCCAGATAGCGGTTCATGACGCTGGGCAGGGCTTCGGGGTCCTGGCGGTACAGGCGCCGCAGAAAGGGCAGCATAACCAGCGCAAAGCCCAGGTTCTGGTATTTGACGTAATTCCAGCCGGCCTGCAGGAAAAAAGAGCGGAAAAACATATTTACTCGTAACCAAAAGGACATGTTTTTACCTCGCTTTAAGCCGGAATACGGGAATCAGCGCCGCCAGCCCGATCCACGGTACGGCCAGGTAAGAGAGGCGGAACGCAAAATGCATTCTGGGCGTCAGGTACGGGTACAGCACAAACATCAGCTGCGAGCTGGCCCACGCCAGAACGGAAATAAAAATAAACGTCATCAAAAACGACAAAAGCAACGTAATGGCGATAATGCGCGTAATGTCGGAGGGTCTTCGTCCGATGCGCTTCTCCAAAAAAATCAGCCATTTAAAACGGGTTTTGCGCAGCAGCGCGTCAAAAAACGAATACAGCACCGCTGCACATACGCCTAAAAAGAAGCCGAAATATAAATCTATGCCCTGGGCGTATAAAAGAAGCGGAATGACGGTGGCCACCACGCCGCTGGGGGGAATAATGCCGCCCAGCGGGGAAATGTCGGAAAACAAAAGCTCGGCGAAAATGCCCACCTGTATGCCGGCCGCCACGTCGCCGGTCAGCCAGCCGAAAATGGGGCCGGCGATAACCGGACGCGACAGAAGCGTTTGGAACGCATAGGTCGTGTCCAATTCCAGCAAAGCGGCAAAAATGCACAGCAGGATAAGCGGCAAAGTCATATTATAACGTGTCTTTTACGGAAACGGATTTGGAGCTGGGCACCGCCCGCGTTTCAATGTCTATTCCCAAATCGGTTAAAATGCGCAGCGTCCTTTTGTCCGTGGCGTCCAAAAATACGTTTTCCGCCAGCTTTTGGGCGCCTTCTTTAAAATGCATACCGCCGATGTTTAAGGATTTGATTTGCAGGCCGTCTTCCAGCAGCGGGTCCAAATCCTGCAAAGACCCCATCAGCAGAAAAATACGTTTTTTGGACGTACTCATGTATCCCACACAGCGCGCGGGCTCCATGACCGTCAGTTCATATTCAAACGGCAATGACAGACGTAATAAATTTTTATTGACGCGGCTTTCCCGCTCGCGCGGACACGGGATAACCACCTCGTCAATATTGAGTTCGGGCAGCCAGGCCTGTACGATTTGGCCGTGTATCAGCCGGTCGTCCACCCGTGCAAACACAATAGGCATATTACAGCCCCTTAATCAGCAGCTCCGTCGCGTTGATGACGGCGCGTTTGCCGTCGGACTCAATTTTCTCCGCCAGTTCTTTGGCAGCCAGTTTTTTGCGGCTGTTCAAAGCGGTGAGCAGCATGCTCAAATTCAGCCCCGTGATAACATGGCATTGGGCGCATTCTTTGGTGGCCGTCAGGGCGATATTGGTGGCGCTGCCGCCGAAAATATCGGTCAGCACCACGGCGCCGTTTTCGGCCGCGGCGAGGAGTTTGCTCAGTTCTTTCGCGCCCTGCTCCACCGAGCTGGACGTGGTAACCGAAAGCGTTTTTACGCCTTCGGCGGGCTTGCCCAAAATCTGGGCCGCCGTGGCCAACATTTCCGCGGCCAGGTTGCCGTGGGTTACTAAAATGAGTTCTACCATATTATAATCCTATGTCCCTGTGAAATTCTGACGCGCTGAGCCCCTGTTTGCGCAGGGTTTCGGCCAGCTGGTGGGCCATAAACACGCTGCGGTGTTTGCCTCCAGTGCAGCCGATGGCGATGGTCAGGTAGCTTTTTCCCTCTTTAATATATTTCGGTATCAGGTATTTAATCAAATCGGCAAAGCGGTCGGCAAATTCGCGCGACTCTTTAAAAGACAAAATATAATCCTGCACGGGTTTGTCCAGGCCGGTTTTATTCTTCAGGCCCTTTACATAATACGGATTGGGCAAAAAGCGCACGTCCATGACGATATCGGCTTCTTTGGCAATGCCGTTTTTAAACCCGAAAGACACAACGGATATCTGCATTTCGCCTTCTTTTTTCAGTTCCAGCAGGGCGGAAAGTTTTTCCTTCAGTTCCCCCAGTTTTAAATCGGTGGTGTCTATTACTTTGTCCGCCGCCACTTTGATGGGGGTCAGCAGATCATGTTCGTGCGCAATGGCCGCGGCCAGTTTTTTGTGAATGGGGTGTTTGTGTTTGGTTTCGGAGAAACGGCGTATCAGGCATTCTTCCGAAGCGTCCAAAAAGATGACTTTGGCGCTGAAGTCGCTTTTGGTCAGGTTTTTAAGCAGGGCGGGCAGCTCTTTGAGGCGTTCGCCCTCGCGCACGTCCACGCCCAGGGCGACGTTTTTAAGTTCCGGCCGTTGCTTGACGTAACCGGCAAACTGCTCAAACAGCGCCAGCGGCAGATTGTCCACGCAGTAAAAACCAAAATCGCCGAAAATCTTCAGCGCCTGGCTTTTGCCCGCGCCGCTCATGCCGGTAATAATAAACAGTTTACGCTTGGTTTGCATGGTTTTTGCCCGTCCGTTTCATGCGGTCCAGCATTTTGCGGCTGAATTCTTTGGCCGAAAAAATGCCCTGTGCTTTTAACCGCTGGTTCAGCGCGGCCACTTCAATCAGCGCCGCCAGGTTGCGCCCCGGGGTGACCGGCAGACGCAGGGAGGGAACATCTACCCCTAAAATTTCGGAAGTGTTTTGTTCCACGCCCAGGCGGTCAATGTTTTTTGCCGGCGGCGTGAGCACCACTTCCAGGTCAATGCTCATTTCGTCCAGGGTGGAACCCACCCCGAACAAAAGTTCCACGTCTAAAATCCCCAAACCCCGCACTTCCATGTAGTGTTTGAGCATTTCAGGGCAGGAGCCCGTCAGAAAACGCCCCCAGCGTTTTTGTACTTCCACCACGTCGTCCGCCACCAGAATGTGCCCGCGCTTAATCAGCTCCAGCGCGCATTCGCTTTTGCCGATGCCCGCTTCCCCGCGGATCAGCACGCCGATTCCACTGACGTTTAACAGTACCCCGTGCAAATGCGTGACGGGAGAGAGCTGCTCGTCCAAAAAGCGGGAAAATTCCGCCACAAATTCGGCCGATTCCATGTCCGTTTTCAACACGGGCACATCCGCCCCCAGACAGGCTTTTTTAATCGCCGGCAGCGGGTCCAAATCCGCCGCGACGATGACGCACGGCACGCGCCCTTTGCCCAGCATTTTGGCGATATTGGCCTTTAAGACGGACGGCTTTTCTTTTAAACAAAAGCCGTATTCTCCGCGGCCAAACACCTGTATGGCGTCGGCGCGGAAATAATCCAAATAGCCGCACAGCGCCAGGCCCGGGCGGTTGATGCGGGGGGAGGTGATTTCGCGGTGTACATACCGTTTGCCGCAAACCAGCTCCAGGTGAAGGCGTTTCACCTGGAGCAGTTCGCTGACCGTCACGGATTTGGTAAATTCCTGCACCGCAAACCCTTCTTATTTTTTCTTAACCGGTTTAATCAGCCCGTACGTGCTGTCCAGGCGTTTAAAAATCAGGTTAATCTGCTTGGAATCTTCGTCCAAAAACATCCAGAACGAGTATCCCAGGCGTTCCATTTCATAGGCCGCGTCTTCGGGGTTCATCGGGGTGACTTCCACCTGTTTGATGACCGAGAATTTCACGTCGTTGGGCGGCAGCAGAATATGGTCGGTAAACGTGGCGAAGTCCTCCGCCGCGGCGGCTTTTTTGGCCGTGCGTTTGGATTTGGTTTTTTCTTTGGCTTTTTTCAGCTGCGCTTCGGCCTTGACGGCGGCGGCGTCTATGGCTTTGTACAAATCGGTTTCCACCGCGGTGGCGCTTATCGGGTTTTTACCCCCCGTGTGAATAATAATTTCAGCGCGCTGGTTGATTTTTTTCTCCACCGACAGCAACACCTGGGCCCACACAATGTGGTCCACATAATTTTCAATTTTGCTGACGCGGGTCTGTACAAACTGTTTAATGGCGGGCGTCAGTTTGATGTTTTTGGCGGTAACTTTAATTTCCATAACTTCCTCCGTGTAGTCTTGACGGGAAACCCGTACTCACATTTAATCATTAATTTCTCGTCAGTGTCAACGGCGGGCGCAAAGGGCGGGGCCTGAAGGAAAAGGCCGCGGGCCGGTGGCGGCGCGTCGCGGACGGGGCACTGCCGGCGCGGCAAACCGCGCCGATACTTTAGTATAAGAAGAAGCAAGCAAAAAACAAGGCGTAAAATTTGTTACTATATGGAAAATCAGGGGCAGCAAACGAACCGGAGAGTCCGTTGTTTGCATTTTGTATTATGTTCCTGCATCACTTTCAAGCAGAAGGAGTCTGTGTATGGCAAGTTCCGCCCCAGTCAAAATTCTTATAGGATACCACAAGCCGGCACGGTTATTTAAAAGTAATATTTTAGTTCCCGTGCAGGGAGGCCGCGCCTGCTGTCGGGAGATAACCAAAGACGGGGCCCTGGACGAATCGGACATTGCCTGGCTGGCCAACAATACGCTGGGCGATGATACGGGGGATAACTGGTCTGCCTATAACCGTTATATCAATGAGCTGACGGTGGTGTACTGGGCCTGGAAAAATTATGCCGCCCTGGGAGATCCGAATTACATCGGCTTTATGCAATACGGGAAACATCTGATTTTAAATCCGTATATGGAAATCCCGCGGCGGAAATGGTCGGCGGTCGGAGAGGCATACTGTTATGCGCCGCAAGAATATGCAGCCGGCGGCAATTTGTCGGAAAAATGTGTCTTGGAAGCCATCAAAGGCTGGGATATTCTCTGTACGGAAAAAGGGGATGTGAAAGCCGTAGGCGCCTCCTGCTGTGCCGAACAGTTAAACCGCGTCAGCGAAGGCCGCGGACGCGAACTGCTGGCGCTGGCCGGACGGGCGGTGCGGGAACGCTGGCCCCGTTTTGTTCCTTATATGAAAGAACTGGAAGAAAACTCACAAATGTATTTGTCCAATCTTTTTATTATGCGCAGAGAACTTTTCTTTGGCTATTGTGAGTTTATATTTGATGTTTTGCGGGACGTGCTGAACGGTATGGATTTGTCCGGCTGCGACGCCGTACAAAAAAGAGCCCCCGCCTTTTTGGGTGAATTTTTAACGTCGGTGTTTCTGCGCTCCTGTGAAAAAGAGTACCGGATGAAAGCCTGCAAGACGGCGGTTTTGTCCGAGCCCGCGCCGGAAGAACTTTTGACGGACGTTGTTTTGCTGGGCCGGCTGAAACGGAGCTGGTGGAAATACCGCTTGTTAACGCATATTACCTGGGGGAAGGTACAAAAGAACTGTCGGCGCCGGAAACATTTGCTTGCACAGCGTATAGAACGGGCCGAGGCCTATTTTAACCGTTCATAAAAAAACGCCCCGCTTCAAGCGGGGCGTTTAAATTATTTGGCGTTGACCATTTTGGCTCTGGAGATATCGCCTTTCTTGTCCAGGAAGTACAGATATCCTTTTTCTTTTTTGATGCCGGTTTTTTCCACTTTTTTGGGTTTGCCGCCTTTTTTGCCGCCGCGGGCCATCTGCACGCGCGCGACGTCGCCGTCTTTGTCAATGTAGTACAGGAATCCGTCTTCGCGTTCTACGCCGATTTTAAGTACTTTTTCTGCCATGGTAATTGTTCCTCCTTTCAGGAAACATTTTTCAGGGTTCGGATTATTTTTAAAAACGTCTGAAATGTTTGCCGTGCGCCCGGCGGCTTTGCCGCCCGCGCAGGGGTGTCCGGCACCCTTACCGAAAAAGTCTAATAAATATTCTTTTCTTTTGCAAGCATTTTTTTCCTCGGGAAAATCTTTTTTTGCCTTCGGAGCGGTTTTTGCCGTTCTTTCCCGTACGCGTAGAAGGTCCCTTTTGGCTCCGTGCGGGCCCGTACGCGCGGGATAATGTATAATACAATATATATCCTTTTTTCTAAAGGGCGGTAATTTCATGTATTTAAAAGCCATAGAAATCGTCGGTTTCAAATCTTTTGCCGATAAGGTGCGCCTGGACTTTGAGCCCGGCATTACCTGCGTGGTGGGCCCCAACGGCTGCGGTAAGTCCAACGTCATAGATTCCGTGCGCTGGACCATCGGCGAAATGAGCTGGAAGGCGCTGCGCTCTGCCTCTATGGTGGATATTATTTTTAACGGCACGGCCAAACGCGCCCCGCTGAATATGGCGCAGGTCAGCATGGTGTTTGACAATTCCACGCGCAACCTGCCGCTGGATTTTAATGAAATTACCGTCAGCCGCAAAATTTTCCGCTCCGGCGAAAGCGAATACTATTTAAACAAAGTGCAGTGCCGTCTGCGCGACATACGCGATTTGTTCCTGGACACCGGCATCGGCGGCGAAGGCTACGCCATTATTGACCAGGGCGGTGTGGAAAGCGTACTTTCCGCCACGCCGGAGCAGCGCCGTGAAATGTTTGAGGAAGTGGCCGGCGTATCCAAATACAAAGCCAAACGCGAGGAATGTATCCGCCGCCTGGAGCGCGTGGATATGGATCTGGCGCGCCTGTCCGACACGGTCACGCTGATTGCCGAACAAATTAAAAAGCTGGACGGTGAGGCGCGCAAAGCCCGCCTGTACCAGAAATACCGCGAGGAACTCAAAGAAAGCGAAATTGCCATTTCGCTCTGTTCCATTAAAGAAGCCGACGGCCTGATTGCCAAGCACGGCGCGGAGCTGGAGCCGGTGCTTTCGCGCGCCAAAGATTTGGAAAACCAAATTTCCGCGCAGGAAGGCCAGACCGCGGCCATGGATTTGAATTTGACCCACAAGCAAAAGGAAGTGGCGGAGTTTAACGAAAAAATCGCCGCCAGCAAATACCAGGTGGGTTTGTTGGAAGGGGCTATTAAAAACTGCGACAATTTAACCGCCGAATTTACGGCACAGCTGGCCGCGTCGGGCAGCGAGTCCGAGCGCGGGCAGAACCGCATTAAGGAAATTGAGCCCGCTATTGCCAAACTCAAAGCCCAGCAGGCGGAGCTGGAAAGCAAACTGGCCCCGTTGCAAAAGCAATATAATGAAGAATTTGCCCGGTCGCAAAAGCAGGAGCAGGATTTGCGCAACGCAGACGGCCAAATACAGCGTGCCAGCACGGATTTGATGCGTCTGGTGCAAAGCCAGATGGAATGCCAAAATAAAATTTCGCTGGAGCAGGCCAATGTACAGCGCGAAAGCGAAGATTTAATTACCCTGGAAAAGAGCAGCCAGGCGGACTCCGGCGTGGAAGGCGTGCGCCAGGCACTGGAAGAAATCCGCACGCGGCTGGCTGAAAAGCAAAACGCCGCACAGGCGGCGCGCGCGCAAATTGCGCAGGGCGAAACGAATTTGAAAGAATTACAGCAAAAACGCACCGCCTTAAACGAACAGCTTTCCGCTTTAAAATCGGAAAAGGCCGCTCTGAACGCCAAACTGGAAATGATACGCACCCAGGGGGAAAATGACCCGTACTGGGTGGGCGTCAAAACGGCGTGCGAAGCTGGTATTGCCGGTATAAAAGGCACACTACGCAAAGCGTTAAAGTACGCGCCCGAAAATGCCACCGCGGTGGAAGAAGCTTTCGGCAAGTATTTGGACGCGGTGCTGTGTGAGAATGAAGCCGCCGCCCGCGCCGCCGTGGACAAACTCAAAGCGCACGGCAAAGCGCGCTGCAAATTTATTTTGCTGGACAAAGTGCCTGCCGCGCCCGCCGCGTCCGGCACGCTCAAAGCGCAGCTGCAATATGAACCGGAACTGGAAAATTTGGTTTCTTTGCTGGTCGGCGGTTACAGCGCGGAAAACGACGGCGTTCTGTCGGGCGGGTTTTTCTTAAGCGCCGGTGCCGCCGGAGTTACTGCGCCGGAAGCGTACTGGGGCGAAGAAGAAACCGTCAAGCAAGCCTTGGCGGAAAAGACCGCCCGGGAAGATGAAATTTCCAAAGAAATTATTGCCAATTATGACGCCTTGCAAAAAGCCGACGAGGCCTTGCGCGCCCTGCGCGTAAGCGCGCAGGAAGCCGCCGTGGCGGCCGGCGCGGTGCAGGGGGAATTATCCTCCAAAGAGCGCGAACTCAAACAGGCCGAGGAAGCCCTGGCCAAAGCCTCTGCGCAAAAGCAGGAATTAATGCTGCGCGTGGACAGACGCAAACAAAACGTACAAAAACTGCAGGACGATTTACATAATATTTTAAAACAGCAGGAAGAAAATAAGGCGCAGACCGAAAATCTGAAAGCGCAAAAGGCGGAATTGCAGAAACAGTCGGAGCAGAGCAAAAGCCGCTTAAACGCGCTGAACGGCGAATTGTACGAATTGAAAATCCGCAAAAACAATGTGGAAGTGGATTTGAAATCCACGGAATTTGAATACAATACCCTGCTGGCCAATGAAGGCAAACGCGCCGAAGCGGCCAAATCGGCCAGTGCGCGCCTGCAGGCCCTGGCGCAGGAAAAACTTTCCACCCAGGCTAAACTTTCCACGGAGCGCGACACGCTGGCCCAGCTGGAAACCGACGAATACAAACTGCGCGAATCGGTGGAAGCGCTGAAAAAAGAATACAATGACAAAATGTCGGCTTTAAACGCCAACAAGAAACAGCTTTCCGATTTGCACATTAAACAAAATGATTTGGAAAACGCCCTGGCCAATGCGCGCCGCCAGCGCACCACGGTAGTGAACAACCTGTTTGAAAGCTGGAACATCACGCCGGAAGAAGCGCAGCTGAACTTTGGCGACAAACAGGTGGATTACGAACGCGTGAAGATGATGCGCAAACGCATTGAAAATATGGGCGCGGTAAACATGACCGCGCCGGAAGAATACGACGCGCTGACGGAGCGGCATAATTTCCTCAAAACCCAAATCAACGACCTGGAGGACGCCAAGAAGGATTTGCGTTCCGCCATACACAAAATCAACATCACCACGCGCGATAATTTCAAATATACTTTTGAACAGGTCAAAATGCACTTTAAAAACATTTACCAGACGCTTTTCCGCGGCGGCGAATGCGATTTGGTGCTGACCGACCCCGAAAACCTGCTGGAAACGGGCATTGAAATTTATGCCCAGCCCCCGGGCAAAAAACTGCTGAATATTTCGTCCATGTCCGGCGGCGAAAAAACGCTGACGGCGCTGTCTTTGCTGTTTGCGTTCTTTACGCATAATCCGGCCCCGTTCTGCATTATGGACGAAGCCGACGCCGCGCTGGACGAGGCCAATGTGGAACGCTTTGTCAACCTGATTAAAGAGTTTTCCAACACCACGCAGTTTATCGTGGTGACCCACAATAAGCGCACCATGGAATCGGCCCGCCGCCTCTACGGCATTACCATGGAGGAAAGCGGCGTGTCCAAAGTCATGTCGGTCAACCTGGCCGACCGCGCCGACCAGGCGAAAAAAGAAGAGCTGGAAGCCCTGGCGGTAAGCTGATGATATACGGCGTATTTTCGGATATCCACGGCAATCTGGAGGCGTTTTACGCCGCCCTGCAGCGCATGAAAGACGAAGGGGCGCAGAAATATATCTTCTGCGGGGACCTGATCGGTTACGGGCCGGATCCGGAAAAATGCATACAAAAATACCGCAATATGCAGGCCGACGGTCTGGTAACGGGTGTGCTGGGCAATCATGACGCCATTTTTACCCATCCCGAACTGCGTGAATATTTTAATTTTGAAGCGTTAAAATCCTTGGACTGGACCGCCCAACAGTTGGGGCACAGAGACACGCGTTTTGTTTCTTTCCTGCCGGAAGTGGCGCACGGGGAAGATTTTACCGTGGTGCACGGCAGTCCCATGGATCCGGTAAAAGAATATTTTGCCAGCTGCCGGCAATACCGCACGGCGTACCCCCTGTGGACGGGGCAGATGCTTTTTGTGGGGCACACCCATTTGTCTTTTTATATGGAAGGGGACGCCGCAGCCTGCCATGCCCATGTGGTGCGTGAGGAAGAAGAAGTGCCGCTGCAGCCCTCTTGCCGTTATGTCATTAATCCCGGCTCCGTAGGCAAACCGCGCGACAATGACGCGCGGGCGTCTTTTGGCCTGTGGAACACGGAGAGAAACACCTTCCGCTTTTTGCGCCAGAAGTACGATTTCGGGCCGACGCAGGAAAAAATGCGCGCGGCGGGTCTGCCCGGATTTCTGGTGGACAGTTTGGCCTGGGGAATGTAAAAGAATATCGTTGGCGGGATTTCTGAGCGGCGGATAAAGAGGACCTCTCTTTATCCGCCTTTTTTAGAGAAAAAGATTTCTCCGAAGCCAAATTTAATTATAAACTGGAAAGCAAAGGCCGCCTTCTGCCAAAGGCAGCGGTACGTTAGGGCCCCTGAAGGACATAAAAAACCCCGCTTTCGCGGGGTTTAAAATGGTGGACCCGACAAGGATCGAACTTGCGACCTCCTGCATGCCATGCAGGCGCTCTCCCAGCTGAGCTACGGGCCCTTCTATGTATATAGTATAGCAATTTTTTATTTTTTTGTGAAGCGTTTTATTATTTTTTATCCGAGGAAAAATCCGCCTGCGGCGCGGCCAGCAGTTTTTCCGTTTCTTCCAGCACCTTTTCCGGCTTAATGGCGTGCAGGCAGCGGTTGGTGTCAAAGAGCGGGCAGCGGCTCATCCAGTCCGCATATATGCACATGCAGTTGCGGCATCCGCCTGCGCGCAGGTTTATGTTGCCGTCATAGGCCAGGTATTCCAGCGGAGAAGGCCCAAACATTACAATACTGCGTGTTTGGAGCAAATGGGCCAGGTGCACCATGCCGCTTTCGCCGTCTATATGCAACAGGGCGCCCTGCAAAATATACGGCAAATCCGGCACGGCGGTTTTGCCCACCAGACAGATATCGGCAAAACCGAAAGAGGCGCTGTTACCCGCTCCCAGCTGTACCAGCAAAATATCGGGGAATTTTTGTTTAAAAAGCTGTCCAAACCTTTCCCAGTGCACCCGCGGCCAGCAGCGTGTGGCCTGGCGGCCGTGCAAGTCGGTATTGGTGTTGGTGCCGTCATGAATAGTAATGTATTTTTTGCCGCTTAAACCAAATTTGTCCAGTGTCTGGTGCAGTTTTTGCGGGTCCAGCTTCAGCGGTGCGCGTTCATTTTGGGTGATGGGGAATCCTGTGGTCAGCCCCGTATTGGCCACGCGGGCCGAACCGTAGGCCATGCTGATTTTGGCCCACAGGCCGTCTAAATGCGGGGTATTGTTAATGACGATTTGCAGTTTTTGCTGCAAAGCCAATGCTTTTTGGAAAGAGGGCATCCATTGGGGTGCCAAATACTGCAGGCGCGGTAAGTCATAATAATCAAAATTAAACGCATGGCAGCCGGCTATCACCAGGTCATATTCCTTCGGATCATAGCCGCGCGGTACAAAGCCGTCTGTCAGCCCGTCGGGGAACACGGTGTCCACGGTAGTCCGGCTGTCATAGCAAAAATAAATCAGCGCGGCGGGGAAAGATTCCCGCAAGCGTTTTATCAGCGGCCGTGTCATACATACGTCCCCGATGCCGCCGCGTACATGCACCAGGATTTTTAATTTACCCTCCGGTTTGGGCGCGGGTGTTTTAAACAGACGCCGGAAAAATAGTTTGGCATTCTTTTTTAAAGACCGTCTTTTCCGGTCAAAAGCCTGGGCCGCGCGTACAACGGCGCTGTTCTTGCCGTACAGGGCGGCCAGCTCGTTTAACTGCAGGAGAGCCAAGTCCAGCTGATTGTCTTTTAAATTCATGGGTTTACCGGTACTTTGGGGATTTTATGCTACAATTGTATCATATTGCCCGTAAGAGAGGACGCATATGCCCAAGAAAAATGCCATTTTTTTCTCCTGCAACGAACGCTTTTTATTCACGCTGTGCGTGGCGCTTTTGAGTTTAAAAGAACATAATGCCAAACTGTTGGAAAATACGGACGTGCTGCTGTACCAGCAGGGGTTCAGCGAGCAGGACAAAGCCTTCGTCAACCGGATTTTGCCCTGCAAAATCCACGATTACAAATTTGCCGTGGAAACAGATTTTGAAAATATCAATTTTAAGCACTTTACGCAGCTTACTTTTGCGCGTTATGAAATTTTTGACCTGCTGGATACATACGCCAAAGTGCTTTATATTGACGTGGACGTGATGATTAACGGCGATTTGTCCTATATTTTTGACAATTTCGGCTCCAAAGGCGGTGTGGCTATGTGCAAAGACACGCAAAAGGGGCTGACGCTGATTACCAAAAATTTTGTCAAACCGCTGCCGCAGTATGATATGACCGTGCCCTGCTATAATGCCGGCGTCACGCTGTATACCGACGGTATCCCGCACCGCAAAGAACTGCGCATGTGGTGCTATAACAAAACGGCCCAGTGGCTGGAAAATTTGGTCTGCCCCGACCAAGGGGTGGTCAATGTCATGCTGCAGGAATTTAAGGTGCCTATAGAAGTGCTGCCGGACATTTGCAACTGCCTGCCCTCCAACCCCAAATATTTGGACAAAGACCGCCGGGACGTGCTGATTTATCACTGCGCCGGCGGCGGCGTGCGCTTTTGGACGTATACATACAATGCCCGCTGGCAGCATTATTACCGCCAATACCTGGATATGGGCGGACGGCCGCATACGGACAAAGAACACGCGTGGCTGAAATTTATTAAGAAACACCGTTTGCAGCGGTTTGATTTTTTTGAACGCTCGCCGGACCCGCAAATGCATCCCGCGCGGTTTTTAAAATATTTGTTGGTTTGGCCGTATAAGTATGTGCGGCGCAAACTGCGTGCGTGATTTAAAAAACGGCCCGCTGAAAAGCGGGCCGTTTTGATGTGTGAAGCAACATCTTAAAAACGCAGTGCGGCGTTTAATTTGGCGCCCCAGCCGTCCGCCTGACCTCCCTGGGCAAAAGCGGACAGCATGGCGCTGACCCCCCGCGCAGCATTGTGATAGGCCAGCCCCAGCGTGCCGCGCGCGGAAGTGCCGCGCAGGGACAGCGCGTCCAGCCGATGCCCTTCCACGCGGCTGACGCCGCGTCCGTTAAACTCATGGAGCAGTTCGGCCTTGGCCAGCGGCGTAAAATATCCCAGCGATAAACCCTGCGGCGTATACGTCAGCCCCAGCGTGCCCAGCAGGCTGTCGGAACCGCTGATGTAGATTGACTCTCCCAGATTGTTCCGCATACTGTCGCCCTGTATATGTGTCCAGCGCAGTTTGGCTCCCGCCGTCAGTTGTCTGTCCAACGCGTATACCGCGCCTGCCTGCATGGAAGTAAAGGCGCCCTCATAATCAAACGTGGCGCCCGTTTCGGAAGAGCCGCCGTAGCTGGTTTTCTGCCAGCCGAGGCGCGCATCGGCCAGCAGGCGCAAATTTTCCGTGGCGTCCCATGCGCCGAAGGCTCCGCCGGCCCAGGAAGCGGCGTAACTGTCCGCGCGGACCGGATAAGCCGTATAGGAACCGTAGGCATACCGCGCATACAGGCCGCCCGTCAGCGCATCATGTTGGCCGTACAGTCCGGCCAGCGCGGTGGTGGCGCGCAGGGTAAAACCGCTGCCCGTATCGTGTTTGAGGTGTTCATACCCTGTTTTTAAAAAGGTGCCCGTTTCCTGTCCGCTTTGCGCCGCCTGGTTGATGACGCCGTCTAACAAGCCGTCCCCCGCATTGGCCAGCGCCAGCGCAATCAGGCCGGTTTGGGCGTATCCGTGCGCACGCTGCTGTGAAAATCCGCCCGAGAGCAGCCAGGCTGTCAGCCCGCTTGCTTCCGCCTGCGGGGTCAGCGAATAGGTATAAACGCCGGAATCCTCCGAGTGCAGAATAAAGGAAGAATTGGCGTCCGGCGTGCGGGCCAGTACGTGTCCGTCCACGTCTTCTATGCCCTGTATAACCACATGCGCTTCTTTTACATCCTGGGCAAACGTGACGGACGTGTCTGCTCCGACGATTAAATAAGGGCGGTCAAAATTAGCCAGTTTTAAGGCTTCGCTGCTTTGAAAGTCCAGCAGCGTCAGCTGATTGTCCGTACCCGCGCCGCCGTATACGGTGCCGGATACCGTGGTTTTGCCCGACAGCGTAACGGTGTTCCCGCTGCCCTGCGCGGCCGAGGAGCCGTATACGTCCCCGCCGACGGCAGTATTATGTAAAATCACTTCATTGTTGGAGGAAACGGAGTCCGTGCCTTCCGCCAGCCCTCCGTATACGCTGCCCGATACATTGGTGTCGGAAAGCCATACGCGGTTGCCGTTTGCCTGCGTGTAATTGCCGCGGGCGGCACCGCCGTAAACGCTGCCGGTGACGGCGGAAGTATACAGTTCCACATAGTTGGAGGAGGCGGAAGAGAGGGTGTTATCTTCTGCCGTATCGGGGTTTTTCGCGTCTTTCCGCGTGACCAGCCCGCCGTATGTATCTGCCGTCAAAGTGCTGTTGTGGGCGGTGACGCCGTTGCCGTCCGCCTGAAACCCGATGGCAAATTCCTGCTGGCCGCGGTCTGTCAGGATTTGGCGTTCATGTTCGGCCCAGCCGCCGGCCAACACGGAGGCGGTAACGGTAGATGCGGTGATTTGCACGGTATTGTTATTAGCCGCGCCGCTGAAATTCAGCGCTCCGGCTATGGCGGAGGAACTGCCGCCCGCTTCGGCGTTTTGCAAAATAACGCCGTTGTTTTGCGCCAAGGCCTGTACGGTATTCCAACCGACGGTGTTTTGATCCTGTTGTACGAGCGCGTTGGAAATATGCGCACCGAAAATATTGCCCTGTGCCTTGGAATCCGTAATAAGTGCGCGGTTGCCCGATGCCTGCACGCTGTGGCTTTGCGCCCCGTATACATTGCCGGTTGCGGTGGAATTGTCCTGTAGGGTTACGATATTGTTGCGGGCGGTGTTTTCTATTTCCTGCGGCTGCCCGTTGGAATAAAAAATATTTTGTCCGAAAGAGACGCCGTAGACGTTGTTGGCCTCGGATCCGGAAAGCAGTACGGAATTGCCGTCCGTGCTGATACCGCCGTATGCGCCGATAACGTCATTGGCCTGGGAATTGCGCAAAATAACGGAATTATTGTCATTGCGCAGCGGCTGGCGTACGGTAATATCCCAGCTGGCGCCCAGTCCTGCCGCGCCGGCTACCAGCCCGCTGATACGGGAGCCGGTAATTTCCACCGTGTTGTCGTGTAAATAGGTCTCCGACAGGTACGGACTGTAGCCGCCGATAACATTGTTGCCTATGGGCGTATCCGTGCCCGAATCCGTAATTTCCACGCGGTTGTAGGCGGCCTCTCCCTGGCCTACCGCGCCGCCGTAGATATTATAATTGGACTCTTCCAGCAGAGGGTCGGAAGGCATCTCTCCGGCGATTTGCGCCGAATCTACCGTCACAGAAGACAGTTCGTAAATGTCTTCCTGGGTTTGTTCGTCCACTCGGTGTATTACCTGATAGTCGGTCAGGGTGGTATCCTGATGCAAAGGAGAGTTCGGACTGATAGAGGAGCCGGATATGCTGACAGTATTGTTATTGGCCTGCACGCCGTAAGAGGTATAGCCGCCGTATATACTGCGGTCTATGGTGGAGCCGGTCACTTCTACGCGGTTTTCATTGGCCGCGTTCGTATTGGCCCAGCCGCCTATGGCCACGGCATTGTGCAGCGGGCTGTTATTTTTTTGTATGGTACTGCCGGAAACAATTAACGTATTTCCAATGGCCTTCTCTTCCCCGTGTCCGCCCACCACTTCCGTCCGGCCGTCTACGGTTTGATTGATAAATTCCGTACGTTGCCCAACCGCGTCCTGGGCTTGCGCCGCAGATGCGGCCAGCAGGCACCCGCAAATCAGTATAGTCCGTATCTTCATGCACCCTCCTTTTTCTGTCTTGCATTATATATTTTATACGGCTTTTAGGCCAGCCGGGAAAGTGATTATCCGGCAGATCGGCAGGCCGCTGTCCGGTTGACGCTTTGGCGTGTATTTTCTATACTTATTCTATAGGTAAATAATCCATTGTATATAGATTTATAGTGCGGCGGCATGCGCTGCCGCATATTTTTCTATATGCTTAATCATATTTTGCGGAGTGTATATGGGCAAGACGATTTTAGTGACCGGCGGCACGGGGTTTTTGGGGTCCAATTTGTGCATTCGTCTGGTGCGGGAAGGGAACCGCGTGCTGTGCGTGGACAATAACTATACGGGTCGTTTGGCTAATGTCAAAGAAGTAGCAGATAACCCGCTTTTTTCATTTATTGAGCATGATATTATTCGTCCGCTGGATGTGTCGGAACCGGTGGACCAGATTTATAACCTGGCCTGCCCTGCCTCTCCCGTGCATTATCAAGGCAAAGCCGCCATTTATACCACCAAAACCTGCGTCTTCGGTGCGATTAATATGCTGGAGCTGGCACTGAAGCACCATGCCACCATTTTGCAGGCTTCCACCTCGGAAGTATACGGCGAACCGCTGGTGCATCCGCAGCCCGAAAGCTACCGCGGCAACGTCAATCCCGACGGAATACGCGCCTGTTATGACGAGGGGAAACGCTGCGCCGAAAGTTTGTTTTTTGACTATTACCGTGAAAAAGGCGCCGATATCAAAGTCATACGCATTTTTAACACCTACGGCCCCAAAATGAATCCGGACGACGGCCGCGTAGTCAGCAATATGATTTGCCAGGCCCTGCAGGGCCAAGACATGACCGTGTACGGGGACGGCAGCCAAACCCGTTCTTTTTGTTATGTGGACGATTTGATAGAAGCCATGGTGCGCATGATGAATTCCCCCAAAGGGTTTACGGGACCCGTAAATACGGGAAACCCCGGGGAATTTACCATCCGCGAACTGGCCCATATCATCATTAAAAAACTGGGAGGTAAAGGCAATATTGTGTATAAACCTCTGCCCAAAGATGACCCCACCCAGCGCCGGCCCGATATTACGCTGGCTAAAGAGAAACTGGGCTGGGAGCCGAAAATCGCTTTGGACGAAGGCTTGGATAAGACGATTGCCTATTTTCAGCAAGTGCTTGGAGGAGAGCTATGAAAGTGGCGATTATCGGGACGGGATATGTCGGCTTGCCTACGGGGGTGGGGCTGGCCGAGTTGGGACATAATGTAGTTTGTATAGACCGTGAAGAAAGCAAAATCACGCCTTTAAAAGAAGGCAAAATTACCTTGTTTGAAGAGGGGCTGGAAGAACTGTTTCAAAAAAACCGCCAGTCGGGCCGTTTGCAGTTTACCATGAATATGAAAGAAGGCGTGGAATCGGCGGATCTGGTTATCATTGCCGTAGGCACGCCCCCGCATCCGGTGACCAAAGAGGCGGATATGAAATATATTCACGCCGCTGCTACGGAACTGGCCGATTATCTGACGGGATATACCGTTATCGCCACCAAGTCCACCGTCCCTGTCGGCACCGGAGATGACATAGAAACGCTGATTTCCAAGAAGAATCCCAAGGCGGATTTTGACGTGGTGTCCCTGCCGGAATTCCTGCGTGAAGGTTTTGCCGTGCATGATTTCTTTCATCCGGACCGCATTGTGGTGGGCGCCAATACCGAACGTGCCAAAGAAGCCATTAAAGAACTTTACAAACCTTTCCGCGGCAAAACCAATATGCTGTTTGTCAAACGCCGCTCCAGCGAAACGATTAAATACGCTTCCAATGCTTTCCTGGCCCTGAAAATTCACTATATTAACGAAATGGCCAACTTCTGCGAGAAAGCCGGAGCGGATATTTATGAAGTAGCCAAAGGTATGGGCGCCGACAGCCGCATCGGGGACAAATTCTTAAATCCGGGCCCGGGCTACGGCGGTTCCTGCTTCCCCAAAGACACCAACGCCATGGCGTTTATGGGGCGCATGAACGGCGTGACCATGAACCTGATAGAATGCGCCATTAACGGCAATGACCAGCGTAAAAAAGACATGGCCAAACGTATTATGGACGCGGTAAAAGATATTAAAAAACCGCGTTTGGCGGTGCTCGGCCTGGCGTTTAAGGGCGGAACAGACGACTGCCGCGAATCTCCGGCTATACAAATTTTGGAGCCTTTGGTGGAGGATAAGGTGCAGATTACGGCCTTTGACCCCAAGGCTATGGATAACGCCAAAAAAATCTTCGGCAACAAAATTGCCTATGCCAAAGATGAATACGAAGCCGCCAAAGGGGCTGATGTGTTGGTAATTTTGACCGAATGGAACCGTTTTAAAAAGCTGGATTTGGAAAAACTAGGCAAACTCATGCAGCATAAACGCATCGTGGATTTGCGCAATGCCGTGCGTCCCGAGGACGCGGAAAAAGCTGGCTTTTCCTATGAAGGCATCGGGGTTTGCCGCAGCGAAAGCAAATAGCGGCGCCTAACTGCCGGCGGCGGAGGGTAAATATGACAAAGAAAATTCTGGTTATGGGCGGAGCGGGCTATATTGGTTCGCATACGGTCAAACACCTGACGGAAGAAGGGTATGACTGCGTCGTGGCGGACAATTTGGTCTACGGACACCGCGAAGCGGTGCCCGCCGCCGTGCCGTTTGAAAAGGCGGATCTGGCCGATACGGCCTCTTTGGAAAATCTTTTTTCCAAATATGCTTTTGACGCGGTGCTGCATTTTGCCGCGTATGCTTATGTGGGCGAAAGCGTGACCGACCCGCAGAAATATTACCAAAATAATGTGGCCGGCACGCTGAACCTGCTGGCCGCCATGAAAAATCACGGCGTAAATAAAATCGTATTTTCCAGCACCTGCGCCACATACGGCGAACCGAAATATACGCCCATTGACGAAAAGCACCCGCAAAATCCCATTAATCCGTACGGGCGCACCAAGCTGATGATAGAGCAGGCGTTTGCCGATTATGCCCGCGCGTACGGGCTTAAATATGCGGCTCTGCGGTATTTTAATGCCGCAGGCGCGGCGTCGGACGGCTCTATCGGGGAATCTCATAACCCCGAAACGCATTTAATTCCGCTGGTGCTGCAAGCCATTAAAGGGGAGCGGCCCTGCATTAAAATTTTCGGCACCGATTATCCCACGCCGGACGGCACCTGCCTGCGCGATTATATTCATGTGGAGGATTTGGCTTCCGCCCACCGCCTGGCTTTGGAAAAACTGGATACGTTCAGCGGATACGTCAACCTGGGAACGGGAGTAAAGACTTCCGTCAAAGACATTATTGCGGCGGCGGAAAAAGTGACGGGTAAAAAATGCCCCGTGGAAAACGCGCCGCGCCGCGCCGGCGATCCGGCCGAACTGTACGCCGCGGCCCACGGTCCGGCCGAAACCGTATTGGGCTGGAAACCCAAATACATGCAGATTGAAGATATTATTGCCACGGCGTGGAAATGGGAACAAAATAAGAGATACTGATGTCAGTTAAAATACTGTGTGTCTATCATAAGCCCGCTCCTCTTCTGAAAAATGAAGTGGTAGTGCCCGTACATGCCGGCAGGGCTTTGCTGGCGCAACAGGTGCGTGGCGGTGTATTGACCGAACGGGATGCGCAGTGGCTGAAAACGTATTTGCAGGGGGATAACGAAGGAGACAATGTATCCGCGCTCAATTTGCAGTTAAACGAATTGACGGCGGTCTATTGGGCCTGGAAAAATTATGACAAACTGGGAAACCCAGATTATATCGGACTGATGCATTACCGGCGGCAGTTTTGGATAAAAACAGATTTGCAGGCTTCGTCATATTTGGAGGCGATTGGTTGCCGCTGTTCTGTGGTGGAAGAAGCGTTACACGGAAAAGACGGCATTTCTTTGTTTTTTCTGGATTTTAAAAAACAAAAAACCCCGCGGCTATATTTGCGGAAAGCAGGGGGGGAAGAAGTGCTGGACGCCGCCCTGCGCCTTTTGGATACGGCGGACCCGCGCCATGCGGCCGAATACCGCCGCCTGGCCGACGGCCCGCATACGGGGGGAATGAGGAATATGTTTATTTTCCCGCGGGACAGATTTTTTGTTTTTTGCCGGTGGCTGTTTCCCGTGGTGTTGCCTTTGGCAAAGCAATTTCGCGGTATGGGACGCATGGTCGGAATCGTCGCGGAAGTTCTGACCGCTTTGTATTTAAAACACATGCAGGAGCAGGGCCTTCATATTATGCAGACGGATATGCTGGACGAAGAAGCATTGGCCTTTCCGGTTTCTTTTGGACAAAAGAGCAAAGCCCTGCGGCGTTTTTTGGCGGCGAAGCTGTTGCCTTTTTCCGCCAAATACAGGCGGCTGGAAGAAATCCGCCGGATACGCAACGGTTTTTGGAAAGACACGCTGGACGGTTTTTATGCCCAATATGATGAAAACAGAGGTGCTTTATGGAAAAAGTAAAAAATTTGGTGGTGGGCGCGGGGCTTTCCGGCGTGGTGCTGGCCGAACGCATTGCCTCGCAGCTGCAAGAGCCGGTGTTGGTTATTGACCGGCGCGAACATATCGCCGGAAATATTTATGATTCCAAACATTCTTCCGGCATTACCGTGCACCGCTACGGGCCGCATATTTTTCATACCAATAAAAAAGAAATATGGGATTATTTAAGCCGGTTTACTTCCTGGCATTATTTCTTCTTAAAACCGCGCGCCTGGGTGGACAATGCCTATGTAACGCTGCCTTTTAATCTGAACACGTTGCGGCAGGTTTTTCCGGGCCATTTGGCCGCGCGGCTGGAAGAAAAACTGGTGGATACCTACGGTTATAATGTCAAAGTGCCCGTTATGAAGCTGCGCCAGCAAAAAGACGCTGATTTGCAGTTCTTGGCGCAATACGTGTATGACAAAATTTTTGAAAAATACACGATGAAACAATGGGGCATTTCACCGGAAGATATAGATCCGGAAGTGATGGCCCGCGTGCCGGTGTTCGTGGGGCGCGATGACGGCTATTTCCAGGACAAATATCAGGCTATTCCCGCGCAGGGATATACGCGTATGGTGGAAAATATGCTGCATAACCCGTTAATTACCGTGCGTCTGAAAACGCCGTTTGAAAAAATAAAAAACGACATAGAGTACCAGCGTTTGTTCTACACGGGGCCGATAGACGAATTTTTTGACTATAAATTTGGGGAGCTTCCTTACCGCAGCCTGCGTTTTGACATTGAACAAAAAAATACGGAGTATTATCAGCCGGCCGTGGTGGTCAATTATCCCAATAATTTTGATTTTACCCGTATCTGCGAGCATAAATATTTTTTAAACGAAAAAGCGAGCACAACGGTCATTTCCGTGGAATTTCCCCAGCCCTTTAAACGCGGGGAGAACGAGCCGTATTATCCCATATCCAATGCGCAAACCGCCGCCTTATACGCGCAATATGCCGCAGAAACCAAAAAACTGCCCGGCACCTATTTCTTCGGGCGTTTGGGCGGATATAAATATTACAACATGGATCAGGCCGTTTCGGCGGCGCTGGCCTTGTTTGAGGAAATCAAATGAAAGAGGGTTCCCCGGCGGTATCCGTTATTCTGCCCGTTTATAATACGGAAAAATATCTCCCGCGCTGTTTAGACAGCCTGTTGGGACAGACTTTTTCCGATTTTGAAATTTTGGCTGTGGATAACGGTTCCGCTGACGGCAGCGCCGCTATATTGCATAAATATGCCCAAAAAGATTCCCGCGTGCGGGTGTTGTCCTCCCGCCCCGGGGATGTGGGTGCCGCCCGCAATGCGGGATTAAAAGCCGCCCGCGGGCGTTATGTGATGTTTTGTGATTCTGACGACTGGGTGGAACCGGAGTGGATAGAAACCCTGTTTCGGGCCGTATTGCGTCCGGGGACGGATATGGCCGTGTGCAACTGTACCCTGGAAGCGGAACCCAACAACGGCCGTGATAAAGCGGCGGCAAAGGGCATGTTATTAAAATACCGCGGGAAAATGTCTTATTTTTCAGCCCGGCGGAAGCTGCAGCGTGTATTGTGGAACAAAATTTTTGACTTGGATGTCGTCCGCAGGGAAGATATTTCTTTCCCGGAGGGAAGGGAACATGAAGACAATGCGTTTATATTTATGTATTTTTCTTTCCCGGGGACGGTGCGGGCTTTGAAAAACCGGCGTTTATATCATTATGTATTACGCGCCGACTCTTTGATGGGCCGCCTATACCGCCGTGTCCGCACGGGGCATGAGATGGACCAGCTGTATTCCAGGCGTTTTGTGTATGAGTGGCTGGTCCGGAGGGGTTATTGGAATGCGCAGGCGGCGGCCTTTCTGGCGGAACTGCATCAGGAGCTGTTTTGGTGCAGTAAAACGTTGCGTCAAGAAGATTTGCCCCGTATGGCGGAAACGGCCATAGCTTTGTTCAGCGGCATTACCCTTCCGCCTCAGGTGGCGGTCAGTCAGGTTATACAGGCCATATTGCATGCAGATACGCAGCGTTTGCTGTCTTTTCTGTCCCGTCCGGATGAAACGGTTACTCCGCTGAAGTATGCGGGTATCAAATACGGCCGGAAAATACAGGGCTGGACCCAGGAAAAACTGTATGTATTTGGTTTGCAGGTGTATAAACGCTATGCCGCTTTCTGCGGCGGTCAGCGTTTTATCCTGGGGCTTCCGGCCGGCCGCGTTTTAACCGGCCGACAACCGGAACCGAAAGAAATAAAAAATTAATTTACAGCAAATTTTAAGATATGCAAGTAAAAACAACCTTAAAACAATGGATCACCCAAAACCAGTTTGTCCGCAACTATAAACGGATGTGGCCTTTTGTGAAACCGTACTGGGGCCGCGCCGTACTGGGGGTGCTGCTGACTATTCCCGTGGGATCGCTGGACGCGGTGATTGCCATGTTCTTAAAGCCTTTTATGGATAATGTCATGGTGGAAAAACAGCCGCGCTTTTCCATGGCTATTCCGTTTTTAATCGTCGGTTTTACCGTGGTGCAGGGCGTACTCAATTACGCTTCCAACTACATGAACACCTGGGTGGGCAATAAAATTACCATCGGCATTAAGCGCAAATTATTTGACAAACTGCTGACCATGGATACATCTTATTTTGACAAGAACAGCTCCGGCGTTATTGTGTTTCGCTATTCCAATGATGCGGAACAGGCGTCCAACAGCCTGATTAATAATTTAAAAATGTTCCTGTCCAAGGTTTTTTCGTCCATTTCCCTGGTGGTGGTGCTGTTTTATAACTCCTGGCAGCTGGCGTTTATCGCTATTTTGGTGCTGGGGGCGGCTTTTTTCCCGCTGCAGCTGGTGCGCAAAAAAATGAAGGAAATTATGGAAAAAACCGTAGTGTCCGGCGCGCGTATTGTGACCATTTACAATGAAACGTTCGCGGGCAATAAAACCATTCATTCCTTTACGCTGGAGGACCAGCAGCGCCAGCGTTTTAAAGACGTGACGGACTGGACGTTTACGCTGGCCATGAATATGGTCAAAGGCACCAACTGGCTTTCCCCCGTCATGCACATTATTATGTCCATCGGGGTGGCGCTGGTGATAGGTTTCGGCAGCTTCCTTATTGTCAGCGGGCGCATTACCAGCGGTAATTTCGTGGCGTTTATTGCCGCGCTGATGATGTTATATACGCCCATGAAATCCGTCGGCAACAATTTTGTGCAAATCCAGCAGTCTTTTTTGGCCATTGACCGTATTTTTGATATTTTAAATCTGCAGCCCCAGATTAAACAAAAACCCGATGCCAAGGAACTCAAAGAGATTAAAGACGGTATCCGCTTTGAAGACGTACACTTCCGCTATACCAAAGACAAAGAAGTGCTTAAAGGCATTAATCTGGAAATCAAAGTGGGCGAAACGGTGGCCCTGGTGGGCAATTCCGGCGGCGGAAAAACGACGATTTCCAGCCTAATCCCGCGTTTGTACGACATACAAAGCGGCCATATTCGTATAGACGGTACGGACGTGCGGGACCTGACCCTTTCTTCCCTGCGCCATAATATTGCCATGGTGTTCCAGGATAATTTCTTATTCGCCGGCACCGTACGCGAAAACGTCCTGCTGGGCAATCCTTCCGTGACGGACGAAGAAATATGGCAGGCTTTAAAGAGCGCCTGCCTGGACGAGTTTGTGCGCGGCCTGCCCAAACAGCTGGATACGGAAATTGGGGAACGCGGGATTCTTCTCTCCGGCGGGCAAAAACAGCGTTTGGCCATTGCGCGCGCTTTTGTAAAAAATGCCCCCGTGGTCATTTTGGACGAAGCCACCAGCGCGCTGGATAACAAGTCCGAAAAAGTGGTGCAGGAAGCCATAGACAATCTGATGAAAAACCGCACCGTCATTGTAATCGCCCACCGCCTGAGCACGGTGCAGAACGCGCATAAAATCGTGGTGATTAACGACGGACAAATCGCCGAAATGGGCACCCACGAAGAATTGCTGGATAAGCAGGGCGCGTATTATACACTGTATGCTTCCCAGTTTAAAAAGAAAGCCTCTTAAACATTAAAAAGCCGCCCTGCGGGGCGGCTTTTTGATGGTATGCTGTAAATCCCTGCCCGGAGGCAGATATTTACTAAATATACACTTCCAATAGTTTGGCCTGCTGGGCCTGCAGTAAAATACTGTCTGCACAGCGGGCGGGAACAAGTATGGTTTCGCCGGTTTGCAGCGGCAGTTTGTGGCCGGCGCATTCCAGCTCCGCCTGACCTTTGGCGCACATATAGACAACAAAACTTTTCTGCTCCTGCAGGTTGCGCTGTACGGTGCCCTGCAATTCCAGCACATTGACCGTAAAAAACGGGCATTGCACGGCGGTAACGGCTTGATTTAAACGCGCAATATAGTGTGTGCGGGCGTCGGACTGTACGGTAAAATCCACCGCGTCCAGGGCCAGATCCGTATGCAGCTGGCGTTCCTTGCCGTCAGGACCTTTACGGTGGTAATCGTAAATGCGGTATGTAATGTCAGAGGTTTGCTGCACTTCCGCCACCACCAGCCCCGCGCCGATGGCGTGTATGCGTCCGGCGGGGATAAAGAAACAATCCCCCGCCGTCACTTCATAGGAGCCCAGCCGGTCAATGATTTCCCCGCTTTGTACCAGTTCGGGATATTCCGCTTTGTCGGTTTCTTCAGAAAAGCCGCTCATCAAACGCGCGCCTTTGTCCGCCTGAAGCACATACCACATTTCCGTTTTGCCGAAACTGTTGTGCCGCGAACGGGCCAACTCGTCATTGGGGTGCACCTGAACGGACAAATCTTTGGCCGCGTCAATAAATTTAAACAGCAGGGGAAAATCGTTGCCCGTTCTGGCGCAGACTTTTTCACCCAGCAGTTCCGGCCCAAAATGTTTGCACAGAAAGTCCAAATCCTTGCCGGCCAGCGGGCCGTTTTTAGCCACCGACACATTGCCCTTTACGGCGGACAGCTCCCAGGATTCGCCCGTATTTTCCGGCGCCAGGGTCTTGTGCAGGTAATCACGCAGCTTATTGCCGCCCCAAATGGTTTGTTTGAAAATCGGGCGAAATTTTAAAGGATACAGATTCATTTGCTCTCCCGTTTTTTCTTGTCTATTTCGTTTAGCGCAAATGAATACGCGCCGATGGCCACCGCACGGCTGGTGCCCAGTTTGGAAAGGGCAATGCCCACTTTTTTGTCTTTGTTATAAACGGCCTGCTTGTTGCTGTGCGGGATTTTTACCAGCGTGGTGCCGCCCTGATAGAACTGTTCGGCCTGCTGCGGGTCGGACAGGTCATAGGCTTTGGCCGGAGTGCGCGGCACGGTACCGCCGTTGTCATAGCGGGCCAGGGTGCCGTTCATTTCTTTAAGCAGCGCGGGCATAAACCATTTGTGCGCCGCCGCCACTCCGCCGCCGAGCACAATAAGTCCGTCCACCACCGTGCTGACGTTGGCAATTTGATTGCCCAAAATGTCGCCGAATTCTTCAAACGCGGCCAGGGCCGCTTTTTGGTCGCCTTCTTTAATGCCTTCGGCAATTTGGCTGATGTCTTTGGGTTCCAGCGGGCTTTTGTCGCCGGACAGCAGGCGGTAACTGCGTTTAATGGCGCGTATGGCCGCGCCTTCTTCGGAGAAAGCTTCCGGATAGCGTTTGTTGCGGATAACCCAAATTTCCGCCGCCGCCCCGTTGTCTCCCATAAATAATTCGCCGTTGCGCACAATGCCGCCGCCGGTGCCGGTGCCCAGCGTAACGCCGAAAAGATTGTGGTAGCGGCGCGGGCTGCCCAGCTTGGCAAAATGTTCGTTTACTTCCGGCAGGGCGCCGGCAAAGGCTTCGCCGTAAGTAAATAAATCTCCGTCATTATTGATGTAAACGGGCAGTTTAAATTTTTCC
>DWVB01000053.1 GCA_019120455.1 Candidatus Avelusimicrobium excrementipullorum | reverse complement strand
ACGATAACGTCCGCAGCGACCATTTTGTCCAACAGCGGGGCCATGTCGTCTTTCTGCACGCAGGCGTGCGTGGTATTGCATACGCCGCAGCCCAGGCAGTAATTGATTTTTTTATCCCGCAGAAAGATTTTCTCTGCCTGATGACCCGCTTCCCGTGCGCCGGCCAAAAAGCGGTCGCACAACAAATCGGAATTGCCGCCCTTGCGCGGGCTGGCGGAAATAATCAGTACGTTTTTGCTCATTTGTTTTTCCTCCGGCCTAACAGTTCTTTTTCACAGGCCACGATTTTCTTGTCGTAAAAGTCTATTTTATAGTTTAGCCGCTTGAGCGTTTCCTGCATTTCCTGCAAACGCTCCTGCAGTTTGGCGCGCTCGGCAATCAGCAGGTCTTTGCGTTTTTGCAAAGTGCGGTTGCCTTTGGCGTGCAGGCTGATATATTCGCGCAGGGTTTCTATGGACAGGCCCGCCCCGCGCATACATTTAATAAATTCCACCCAGCCGCAGTCCTGCTCCGTATAATCGCGTATGCCGCTTTCGTTGCGGTGCACCGGGGGGATTAAACCTTCCTTTTCATAGTAACGCAGGGTATCTATGGAAAGGCCGTATTTTTTGCTGACTTGCGAAATGTTCATTTTCGCCTCCTTATTAAAATTGTAATACCTGGAGTTAACTTCAAGTCAAGCGTTTTTTTATTTTTCTTCGCTGGCCCCGCGCCGGCCGCCGGTATGGCTGGAGCCGGCTCAAGCTCCGGCCTGCGGGTACAGCGCGCAAGCAAAACAAATTTGTTATAGTATCGGTATGCACAGCCCGCGGCCCGCTTTCAGCCAAAACAATATTCCCGTCATCTTTTGCACTGACGGGCGTTTTTTGCCGTATACGGCCGTGGCGCTCTCGTCGCTGGCGGCCGCGGCGCGGGACGGGTACAATTACGATTTGTTTATCGTCAGTGCGGAAGATATTCCTTCAGAGGCGCAAAACCGCCTGCGGGCCGTGTTGGGAGCCAAAGAAAACATCTCCCTTCGTTTTGTGCTTACGGGCAATATGCGTAATTTACTGCCTTCGCGCCCGCTGGTGCGGGAAAATTATACCCTGCCCACCTATTACCGCCTGTTGCTGCCGCGCCTCTTTGTAAATTACGACAAAGTGATTTACGCCGACGGAGATGTGTTTTTTATGCGCAGTGTCCATGAGTTATACGCCCTGCCTCTGCCGCCAAACTGTGTACTGGCCGCCGCGCCGGACGTACAGCCTTATGCGGGAGATGAAAATGCCCAGCGGCGCTTTGCCGCTTATGTCCGCAGTTTGGGATTGGCCGCTACAAGCCAATACGCCAACGCGGGAATTTTGCTGTGGGATTTAAAGGCTTTTCGTGCGCAGCGTCTGGACGAAAAACTTTCCGAGGTGTTGCATTCTTTGCGCAGACCGCTGTTTATGGACCAGGATATTTTAAATGCCGCGCTGGCGGGCAAAATTTACGCCCTGCCGCTGGCCTATAATTTCTTTGCCCAGGAACCGGACATACGCCCGCCGTTTGACGCGGAGGCGGAAACCTACCTGCGGGCGCGGCAGGAAGCGGCGCAAAATCCGGCCGTTATTCATTATGCGGGCTTTGCCAAGCCCTGGTTTTATCCGCATATGGCGTATGCCGCCGCGTGGTGGCAGACCGCCGAGCAGACGCCTTTTTATGATGAAATTTTGGCCCGTCTGCGCGCGCATGACCGCCGCATGCAGCGGCATTGGGCAAATGCGGCGTTGGCGGCAAAACTTTATTTTTATAAAATAATGAATAAATTGTCCGGCGGCCGTTGTGAAGATAAAATCTTGCATGTAAGCGACCGCTTGGATATGAATAATTACTGGAGAAAAAACCGTTTTAAAAAACAGGAGGAAGATTTATGAAAAAATTAGTTACCACTTTATCCGCCGCCGTCTTGCTGGCCGCCTGCGGCGGTCCGTCCCTGGAAGGGAACTGGGTGCAGCCCGTCCCCGGGTTGGAAGGACAAACCCAGGGCATGAGCCTGCAGACCGGCGGCGCGGCTTCCAGCCTGAATATGGCCACGCTGTTGTATGAAAGCTGGAGCGTCAGCGGCAACACCCTGACCCTGACGGGCACCAGTGTGGGCAACGGCCAGACGATTGAATTTACGCAAACCTATACATTCTCCATGCCGGACGAAAACACCCTGATTCTAACCGGGGAAAACGGCGGCACCCAGTCCTTCACGCGCCAAAAATAGGAGGCCCTATGAAACGCCTGCTTTATTTATGCCCGCTTCTGCTGTTGGCGGCCTGCGGCGGCAACCCCGCCGACGTGCCGGAGGGGTTGCTGAAAGTAAACGCGGAAGCTGAAGTGCGCGTGCAGCCGGACCGCGCCGCCTTGGCTCTGTCCGTCGTGCGGCGTACGGCGGATTTGCGGGAAGGGCGCGAAGCCATGAAAAACATCATGGCCGATATAGAAACATATTTACGGGAACAGGGCACGGAAGGAAAAAACTTTAAAATACGCCAAATCCGCATCATGCCGCTGTACCGTGACTATGACTCCCCGGCCAACGCAGGCAATACCGTGCCGCAAACGCAGTATGAGCTGGAGCAAAGTTTTACCGTCACCCTGGAAGACCCCGCGCAATATGAAAGCGTACTCTACGGCCTGCTGGAGCATGGCGTAAACCGCGTGGAAGGAGTGGAATTTTACTCTTCCGAAATACGCAAATACCGCGACGAAGCGCGCCTGGCCGCCCTGCAGGCCGCGCAGGAAAAGGCGGCTCTGCTGGCCCGCGCCGCAGGAATAAAAACGGGCCAAATCAAAGCCCTGGAAGAAATGACCTCCCCTGTTTATTATCTGTCTGCCTCCAACGCCGTGCAAAACCTCTCCGGCGGCGGAACGGACGGGGAACTGGGAAGCGGATTGATTTCCGTCAAGGCTTCCGTTTCATTAAGTTACGAAATAGAGTAAAAAATACCCCGCCTTTCCGGCGGGGTATTTTATAAAAAACGCTCTTGCACAGGCCGTTTAAATGTAATAGAGTAATGGTAAGAGCCGGTGCCGTCAGACCGGCAAAGAATTAAGGAGGGTTTTATGTGGGAGAAAGACATTGATATTAATGCCGTACGTGAAATCCGCTCCAAGACGCTGGTTTATTTCGGAGCGGGCGCCATTGCAAAAATGGACGACATCGCCAAAGATTTAAAAGCCCGCGGCATCAGCAAAGTGCTGGCCGTTACGGGACATGGCTCTTACAAGAAAACGGGCGCGTGGGATTATGTAACCAAAGCCTTTGACGCGCACGGCATTGCTTATACGCTCTACGACGGCGTTACGCCCAACCCGAATACGCACCAGGTCAACGCCGCGGCCAAACTGGGGCTGGAATTTGGGGCGCAGGCCGTTATCGCCATCGGCGGCGGCTCTGCCATTGACGCGGGCAAAAGCACGGCCATTCTGCTAAAATACCCCGGTAAAACCGCCGAAGAACTGTATGAATTCCAGTTCACCCCGACGGAAGCCGCGCCCATTGTGGCCGTCAACCTGACCCACGGCACCGGCTCTGAAGCCAACCGCTTTGCGGTGGTAACCATTGAAGAAAAAGATTTCAAACCGGCCATTGCTTATGACTGCATTTATCCGCTTTACTCCATTGATGACCCCAAACTCATGGCGGGGTTGAGCGAAAAACAGACGCGCTATGTGTCTATTGACGCGGTCAACCATGTGGTGGAAGCCTCTACCACAACGGTTACAAGCCCCTATGCCATTGACCTGGCTATTTCCGTGGTGGATTTGGTGGCCAAATACCTGCCCGAAGCCCTGAAAGACTTAAACGCCGTGGAACCGCGTTATTTCCTGGCGTATGCGGCTTTGATTGCGGGTATCGCTTTTGACAACGGCATGCTGCACTATACGCACGCTTTGGAACACCCGCTTTCCGGCGTCAACCCGAACCTGACCCACGGCCTGGGCCTGGCCATGCTGCTGCCGGCCGTGATTAAAAACATTTATCCCGCCAAAGGCCAGACGCTGGCCGCCGTATTGAAGCCCGTGGCCCCCGGCCTGACCGGAGACCCCGCGGAAGCCGACAAAGCCGCCCAACTGGTGGAAAAATGGCTCTTCAGCGTGGGCGCCGACCACAAGTTGGAAGACGAAGGCTTTAAAGCCGAAGATGTGGACAAGATGGTGGAGCTGGCCTTCAACACGCCGTCTTTGGGCGGACTGCTGGCCATTGCGCCGACCAAAGCTGATAAAGAAGCCGTGCGCGCCATTTACGCCGCTTCTTTAAAACCCTGCCATAAATAGTTTTCCCGCAGGCAAAACCGCGCCCTGACCGGGCGCGGTTTTTTGTTATACTTTGGATATGAATATACTTTTAGTAAACACCCCGCTGGGGGAAATGGCTTTGGGGGAAGACGGGGGAAAAATCACCCGCTTGTATCTGCGCGCGCAGGACGTGCCTGCGGGAATGGGGCAGGAGCCGACGCCCATTTTACAAGAGGCGGCGCGGCAACTGGGGGAGTATTTTGACGGCACGCGCAAAGTCTTTGACCTGCCGCTCCAGCCCCGCGGTACCGCCTTTCAGCAAAGCGTCTGGCGGGCGCTTTGTGATATTCCTTACGGCCAAACCCGTTCCTATGCCCACCTGGCCGAGCAAATCGGCCGGCCGAAAGCCTGCCGCGCCGTGGGTATGGCCAATCATAAAAACCCTATTCCGATTCTTATTCCCTGCCACCGCGTGGTGGGTGCGGACGGCAGTTTAACAGGCTATGCCGGAGGGCTTGTCATGAAAAAGGCCCTGTTGGATTTGGAAAGCAAATATAAATAAAAAACCGGAACGTAAGGCTCCGGTTTTTTAATTGTTCCCTGCCTATGCCACATCGTGGGCGCGGATAAAGGTGTGACTGAAGGAAAAAGATACGCCCACATAAAAATTCTGCCCGCGTTTGCCAAAAGCACTGGCCTGGGCCGTATAATATTGCATAAACGGCGCTACGGACAGCTCTTTAAGTACAGCCACATCCAGCCGCGCGTCCAGGCCGGCTTCATAGTCTATGTCAGTGGCTTCCTTGCGGGTGCTGTGCAAATAATTGCGGAACATGGCCGTATACACGGCCCGTACGCCTTCGCGTATGGGCTGATGTACTTCCACGAAAGTTTCCCAGCCGTACTTTTGGGAAGAAGGATCATAGGTAAAATCACATTCGCTGAAACCCGCCAGCTGAAAGTTTTTAATATATTTTCCTTCATAAATTTTGGCGCCCAGCGCGGCGCGAAAAACTCTTTTAAGGGGAGTATCCCCCTGGGAACTAAACTCGGTCTGGTATGATAAAGAACCGAAAGGACCGGCCTCAAACCCGCCTAAAAAATCTTTTACGTCCCATAATCTTTGCGTATAAGAACCGGTATATTGAATACTGTCGGCCGTTTCGTTGGTACTCCGTTCGCCTTCGGCGGGTTTTAACGTGGTTTTTCCGTAGTCCAGTATCAGCTCGTTACCCCATACGAAATTACGGGCAAAATAATCTCCCGTCAGATCCAAAAAGCCCTTTACGACATGCTGGGAATCGGAAGAAAGTTTGGAATTAGGGAAATCCTTATACTCGGTAGCATTTTTTACGTCCGTGGAAGATAAATCCAGCGAGGCTTTCTTCAGCTCCAGTTGCCAGCCGCGTTTGGTGTTTTGGGCCTGCACGGCTGCGGCACTGAGCAGCAGGCAGACACTTAAAAACAAAACATGAGTCTTTCGTTTCATGCACATTTCCTTTTATAAATTAATTTTCCAACTTAAAACGCAGCCGCAGGCGGCCTTCCTGCCAGTCCCAGGAAGATATATAAAAACGCCCCACTTCGGAAGTGTTGGACACATGCGCGCCGATACAGGGGCAGGCATCATAGTCCCCTACAAACACCACGCGCAGCGTCTCCCCTGCGTCCGGCGGAAGTTTGGATAAATCCAACCCGGGTATTTGCTCCGCTTCGGCGCGGGAAAGAATTTGGGCCGTAACGGGCAAACGGCGGCCCAGCGCCTCATTGACCTGTTTTTGCACTTCGTCCATTTGCTGCTGCGTCGGGGAGGAAGGCAGAAAATAATCGCATTTGGATTTATTTTTTTCAATGTGCGCGTTTTTACTGCGCGCACAGCCAAACAGGCGCACCATGGTCTGGTTGAGCACATGTTCGGCGGTATGCATGGGAGCAAAATAATCTTTTTTGGGAGTAAGAGCCTCTGCGGTCATGTATATATTTTAGTTAATTAAGCAGGCCGGCGTAAAATCTACGGCGGGGCGGTATTGTAGGCAGGCCCCCAAAAATAATAAAATATATACAAAGATTTTAGAAAGGACAGGTAAATTATGTTGATACATGACAGTTTCTGTAAAATCATCGCCACGACGGGCCCTGCCAGCCAGTCGCCCGAAATGCTGGAAAAGCTGGTGCTGGCCGGCGCTTCGGTATTCCGCCTAAACTTCAGCCACGGCACCGAAGAAGAAATGAGAGCCCGCGTCAGCGCCATCCGCGCGCTGGAAAAGAAATACGATATTTCTTTGGGCGTTTTGTGTGATTTGCAGGGACCGAAACTGCGCGTAGGCACGTTTAAAAACGGCTCCGTCATGCTCAAAGAAGGCCAAAAATTCACGCTGGACATGACCGGAGAACCCGGCGACGAAACCCGCGTTACCCTGCCGCATCCCGAAATTTTCCAGGCTATGCACCCTGGATTGGAACTGTTGCTTAATGACGGGCTGATCCGCCTGCGCATTGACGACCACACGGCAGACGTGGCCCATACCACCGTTACGGTGGGGGGAGAACTATCCAACCATAAAGGGGTTAACGTACCCGGAGTGAAACTGCCCATCAGCGCGCTGACCGCCAAAGACCGCGAAGACCTAAAACTGGCCGAAAAGCTGGGAGCGGATTTTATCGGTCTGTCTTTTGTACAGCAGCCCGAAGATTTGCTGGAGCTGCGCAAACTGATGACCAGCGAGGCGCAAATCATTTCCAAAATTGAAAAACCTTCGGCCATTGAACATTTAACGGAAATCGTGGCTCTGTCCGACGCCGTAATGGTGGCGCGCGGGGACCTGGGAGTGGAAGTCAGCACGGAAATGGTGCCCGTATTGCAGCGGCGTATTGTGGATTTGTGCCGCAGCACCGGAAAACCCGTTATTATTGCCACGCAAATGCTGGAAAGCATGATTCAGAACATTACGCCCACCCGCGCCGAAGCTTCCGACGTGGCCACCGCCGTATATGACGGTGTGGACGCAGTCATGCTCTCCGGAGAAACCGCCGCGGGTAAGCACCCGGTGGAAGCCGTTAAAACCATGCACAATATTATCCGCACGGTGGAAAAAGACGAACGCTACCGCCAGAACTTAATGCGCCGCGACAAAATCGCCGGTGAAAACACCGAAACGGCCATTACCGTAGCCGCCGGCGTGGCCGCGCGGACGGTACAGACGGCCAACGTGATTGTGAACTTTACCGATTCGGGCCGCACCACCTTGCGCACGGCCAAATACCGCCCGGGCGTGCATATTCTGTCCCTGACGCCCAAAATCACCACTGCGCGCCATATGGCGCTGGTGTGGGGGGTAACCTCCGTGGTGGTTAAAGACCTGCAGAGCTTTGAGGATATCGCGGCAGAAGCGGGCAAGGCTGCTCTGCACAGCGGTTTGGTGCAGAAAGGCCAGCAAATCGTGGTGACGGCGGGTATCCCGTTCGGTCATTCGGGCCAGACGAACCTGCTCTACATCATTACGGCGTAAACTTGCAAACTTCAAAAATCCCCGGCGTAAGCCCGGGGATTTTTATATGCGTAAAATCCCCCTGCTATGGCAGGAATATTTATTTTTAAACTCTTTTTCCGGAATACAACCAATATCCTCTTGAATCTCCTGTTGATTTGTAATCAAACTTACCTTATCTTTTTTTGGCCGCAAGGCTATATCGTAAAAGGAAAAATTACCATAAAATTTACTAGACAAAAAGCCTCCCCGTTAGAAACGGGGAGGCGCTGTATAAGAATTTTATCCGTTAATAGGCCTGCAAGATATCTTCCAGCGTTTGCACATCCTTGTCAGACACCGGTCCGGCGTTATTCCACAAAGTATTGGATTTTTCATTAGACAGCTTTAAACCTCTGCAAATAGCGCCCAGTCTCTTTTCTTCTGTTTTGACGCGAAGAGTTTCAGACGGGTTGGCAAAAGCATATTCCTGCAAAAGCTTTTTGGCCGCCTCATGGTAGCGGATAAACTGGCCATAGGTATCCGAAGTGACGGCGCTGCCGCCGCGTTTGATATTTTTGGCCAGCACTTCCAGCTCATTAATTAAGTCTTTGGCACGCAGGAAATCCTGGTGGCGGGCCGGCAGCGCAAACTGGCCCTCTTCCATATAAACGGGTGCTTCCGCCACACCGAAATCTAATGACTCACTGCCGGTCAAAGAGAGTATCAGCTTGTCAAATTCGCGGTTGAGCGATTCGGAAAGCTGGCTCTGCTCCAACACCTGTTCATAGTCCTGCGCCAAGATATAGAGGTCTTCAAACGCCGGCTTCACGTTGTCATAGCCCAACACTTCCGACAGGGCCACCAGACGGTTGTGTATCTCAATCATCCGTTTCAAAATATCCGTCATTTTTACTTCGGAGGCAATCGTTACTACCCCGTACGGCGCCAGCTTATTGCGCAGCGTTTTAATACTGTTGGATTTGCCTTTCCACAGGTCCATAAGCATGGTCGTAGCCTTCTTTTTATCTTCGCTTATATTGAAGGTCTTATAAGATACGCTACCGCTTAACATATCCTCTTCTGTAATATTTACGCTTTGGCGTTTGGTAAATAACGCCTTCAGAAAACTGCCGGCCATGCCTTTGGTTTTCCAGGCGCCGGCGGCCGCCACCGCGGCAGCATACAGGAAGATGATTCTGGCCGCCAGCCCGCTCCAATCACCCGGGATCATAGACAATACGCCGCTGGCGATGACGGCCGCATAAATACCGTAAATACCATTGGCGTTGGCCTTGCTATACGCTTTACTGGCCCAGCCGGCCCAGTATTTTTCCATTTTTTCCAAATCGGCGATTTTGGCTTTTTTCTGTTCCGCCGTCAGGCTCTGATCCTGCAAAACTTTGTTTTTGCGTTCCTGCATGGTAGCGGTTACATTGTTCTGCAGGCGTGTATTGTCCAGCTGCCCGGGCACGGCCGTGCTCATATTCAACCCGATACCGGCCGCCACCAGGGCAATCATCCAGCCGATACCGCCGTCATAAGGCAGCAGCCCCAGCGCCAGCGGCATAAGGGCAAGACCAGAGAATGAAATACCGGTCAGCTGGTCATCGGTAAATTTGCCTTTGGCCACCCACTTGCTGGCATTGTGGCGCACCAGCAGGGAAGCCACGGCAAACAGCGTTACCGCCGCCTGCCCCCAGCCGCCTAATGCGGTACCGGCCACCTGGTTGAGCAGCATCACAGACGCCGCATAAGAAGCATAGGCCAGAGTAACACGCTGCAAAGAGTCTTTGGTTTCCTGCTGGGTTAAAAATTCTTCATCATAAGCCTGTTTATAGCGCCCTTCGTCATCATCGGAATAAGTTGTGCCCTTAGACGTAATTTTATCCTTAATTCCGTTCCAGGCGTCTATAAACGGAGCCATTATACCGGAGAGCAGTCCTTTTCCCAGAGAAGGCATTGCTACCTTCAGGCCCGCCCACAGGCTGGGTAAAACCGACTTAGGATGCTTCCAGAGATTCTGTATACTGGCGCTGACGTTTTTCCACATGGGCGTATTGAGAAACAGTCCCAGCGTAACGGCCGCCATAAAGGCTGCTGCCGGCACAGCCACAAAGTCATTTCCGCCGGCTATCAGCATAGGCCAAAGGAACGTCACCCCTGCCAGCACCACACGCGACAGCTGCTGAAAGGTGGACATTTGCAAATTGGCGGCCGTACGCATTTGCGGGTCTTTATAATGGTTTAAGAGCAGCGGCGCCGAAGAACGCAGCAGACTGGAAGCCAATACCAGCACCACCATGGGCAGGGCCAAAACCGGCAGAGAGAAATGATCGGTCGGAGTAATACCGTTAATGCCCGCCGCCCAAGACAGGAGCAATGTACCCAAAGAGAGAGTCAGAATCGTAAAGGTGGATTTATCCATACCCCATTTTTGCATATGGGGCACCAATTCACCTGCGGCACGCGGGGTGACATATCCCACACCGCCGAACATATTGGGGGCCGTGCTCTGTACAACAGGGGACTCCACATCCCCGGCCGCCTTCTTAAACGGAGCCACCATCACGCTGTCTACATTCATGCCAAAGAACATACCCAGCATATTGACAAACTGTTTAAACGAGCTGGATTCATTTAAGGTAATTTGGAAATTGACGTTCGGGCTGGCTTCCAACATTTTGGCAATAGCCAGCAAATCCGTGGTGCTGTAAGGGGTATCCACTTCCACTGCGTTGGACCCCTGTTCATACAGATCTTTCATGTTTTTTCTGCCCGCTTTGCTGCTCAGCATTTCGGCCAGATGTCCGGGCTGACGAACATATTTGAACTTACCGTTTTCATCCAAAGCCAACACCATGCCTTTGGGCACTTTCATGCCAATGGGGGAGGATAACGGCACCAGCGGTATTTTGGACAAAATGGCGGCCAGCCAAGAAGAAGGTTCCTGGTGCAGCACGGCCACGGGGGTGGCGGAAAGCGTGCCGTCGGCATAGCGGTAATAGACGGGAATGTCATTTTTATAGTAAATCCAGCCGCCTTTTACTTCCACGCCGCTGGAAGCGTTTTGGGCCGCCCAGCCTTTCACGCGGGAAGCCTTCAGAACCGCTTCTCTATTTACTTCCTGCAGACTGCGCACCACGCCGGTAAACAGGTTGGACTCGGCCGAGAGCATAGGCGTGTCATCATACACCATATGGCTTTCGGCATAGAATTCCGGAGAGGCAATAATTTCATCCAATTCCTGAGAGAACTGCTCTATGGGAATATGGTTGCTCAAATGTGTCAGCGGCTGGTCAAAAACTTTGCCCTGATACAAACTGTACAGGACGGAGGAAAGCCCCTCGTTATCGCCGGCTTTTGTATAATGGGAAATCACAGTTTGTGACTCTTCCGGCAGGGTTTTAATAATTTGGTCAAAAACGTTAAATTCGCCGTACAGTCTTAATAAAGCCTGCTTTTTATATTTTTCCGATACATTTTGATTGCCCAAAATATCACGCAATTCCGTTGCAAGCGGTTTTTTTCTGCCCAGAACGCCTCTTGCGTGTCTGTTGGCGGACACCTGACGATAAACATTTCTGATGGATTTAAAAGTATCGGCAAAAGCAAATATGGGCAGACCGCTGTACAAATAGCCGGAATTGCCGGATGCGGCCGGTTGTTGTGCAACAACGGGCTGTTCCTGCGCCGTCTGCTGTGCTTGTTGTGCCTGTTCGGCGCGCTGGTTTGTTGCCTGCACATCGGCTATGTAATACGGGTTATTACGGTACACCCACGGCGCTATATTATACAGGTAATTGCCTTCCCACGCGCCAGCCAGCCGGCTCTGGATTGTCCCCGTCAGCGGGTATCCGGCACGCTGCCAATACAGCTGCGTGG
>DWVB01000052.1 GCA_019120455.1 Candidatus Avelusimicrobium excrementipullorum | reverse complement strand
CGAAAAGTATCAGATTGCCAGACAGGAAGGCGTCCAGCTTAAGGACTATCCGACCATTCGCTCCATTATTAAATATGCTATGGCCAATGCCGGCACCGAAGGCCAGGCCGCCGCGGCTCCGGCTGCGGCGCCCGTAACGTCTGCGGCCCAGCCCGCGCCTGCCGCGGCCCCCGTGCAAACGGTGGCTCCTGCGGCTAAACCTGCTGCGGCCCTGCCGAGCTTGGACGAAGCCAGTGTAACCAAGGATATCCTGTCCATCGTAGCGGAGAAAACGGGTTACCCCGAAGATATGCTGGACCTGGACTTGGACATGGAAGCCGACCTGGGTATTGATACGGTCAAACAGGCCGAACTGTTCGCCATCATGCGCGAAAAGTATCAGATTGCGCGCCAGGAAGGCGTCCAGCTTAAAGATTATCCGACGATTCGTTCCATTATTAAATATGCTATGGCTAATGCGGGCAGTGAAGCGGGTACTGCTGCGGCCCCTGCCGCCGCACCTGCTCCGGCTGCGGCGCCCGTAACGCCTGCGGCCCAGCCCGCGCCTGCCGCGGCCCCCGTGGCTGTTGCTCCTGCGGCTGCGCCGAAAACGTCCGGCCCGCTGCCGAGTTTGGACGAAGCCTCCGTTACGGCGGACATTAAAGCCATCGTGGCTGAAAAAACCGGCTATCCGGAAGATATGCTGGATCTGGACTTGGACATGGAAGCCGACCTGGGCATTGATACGGTCAAACAGGCCGAACTCTTTGCCGTGATGCGTGAGAAATACCAAATTGCGCGCCAGGAAGGCGTCCAGCTCAAAGACTATCCGACGATCCGCTCCATTATTCAGTACGCTATGGCCAATGCCGGCACCGAAGGCCAAGCCGCCGCGGCCCCTGCCGCCGCACCAGCTCCGGCTGCCGCGCCCGTAACGCCTGCGGCCCAGCCCGCGTCTGCCGCGGCCCCCGTGCAAACGGCGGCTGCGCAAGTGCAGGAAGAACCTGCCGCCCCTGCCCTGCCCACCATTGAAGTGGACAAAGTGCAGGATGCCGTGCCGACCGCCGGAAAAGTGGAAAAGCCTTCTGAAGAAATGCTGACCACCAACCCGACCGCGCCGATTAAGCCGCATGAGTCTTTGGCCGAACGGCCCGAGCGCGAAGGGTACGCCGGCGAACACTGCCATGAGAAAAAACTGCGCAGTGTAACCGTCGTGGCGCAGGCCCCGCTGACCGAGCGCGAAAACCGCCGCCTGGCCAAGGACCGCACCGTGCTGATCTTTGCCGACAATTCCCAGCTCATTAAAGCCTATCAGGAAGAGTTCAAGGAATTGGGCGTCAAAACGCATGTGTTCACCACGCTCAAAACCCGCAGCAAAAACACGACTATCGTAAACTGGGAATCTTACGAAGAAACCGAGGCCGCGCTGAAAGAATACGCCGCCGAAGACCCCAACATTCAGGGTATCGTGTACCTGCTGGGTGCGACGGTCAAGAAATTTGACAAGAAAGTCAGCCCGCACAATGAACTGACCAAATACGTCATGCCGCTGTTTATTGCGCTGCGCGTATTTGAAAAAGGTCTGTCCAACCGTGCCGACGCCGACACGTTCTTTGCGGTCAACACCAAGATTGACGGTAACTTCGGTTACACGACCAAAGATGAGTTTAACCCCATCTCCGGCGCGCTGACCGGCGGCGTTACCTGCTACCGCAAAGACGTGTACGAACGCACCGGCGCCATTTCCAAGCTCATTGATTTTGAGCCCACGGCCACGCCCGACGAAATGGCCCGCTACACCATGGACGAAGTGCTCCACGGCGATATGCGCCTGATGATCGGCGCGCGTGAAGGCGGCCGCAGCACCATTCTGTCCGTGCCCGTGCGTTTGGACCGCAGCGAAAAACGCTTTGACCTGGCCGGCAAGACCATTATCTTCACCGGTTCGGGCCGCGGCATCGGCGCCATGCTCAGCCAGAAAATCGCCGCGCAGTACCACAGCAAAATCATCGTACTGGACATCATTGAAATCCAGGAAAAGACCCCGCTGTGGGCGTCCATGAACGAGGCCGAACTGGCCGCACTGAAGAAGCAAATCTGGGAGGACCTCAAGGCCGACAAAACCCAAAAGGCCACCCCGGTGCTGTTGGAGCGCGCTTTCGGCCGCGTGAAAGATTCTATTACGCTTTACAACAACCTGCAGAAACTGCGCGAGCTGGGCAGCGAAGTGGAATATTACCACTGCGACGTGATGAACAGCTCCATGGTTAAAGAAGTCTGCACGAAGATTAAAGCCAAAAACGGCCGCGTGGACGGACTGATCCACTTTGCCGGACTGGAACGCTCCAAACTCATTTACGACAAAGACCCCGCGGAATACTACCGCATCTTTGACGTGAAAGCCACGAGCTTTGCCAGCTTCCTGGCCAACAATATCGTGCGCGACGACGGCTTCTTCGCTTTCGCTTCGTCCATTGCCGGCAAATACGGCAACCTGGGCCAGAGCGATTACGCGTCGGCCAACGACTATTTGGCCAAGTCCGCCTTCTCGCTGACCAACCAGGGCTACCGCGCCATCTCCATCGCCATGAGCGCCTACAAGAATGTGGGCATGGGCGTGCGCGCCGGCGTGGAAACCTTCCTCAAATCCAACGGCGTGGACTTTGTGGACCCCGAAGACGGTATGCAGATATTCCTGGACGAAATCGTGTACGGCGACGTGCCCGAAATCGTGCTGACCGGCTCTCTGGGCCGCCTGGACTGGGATCACCAGCACCATTTGGAAATGGATGAAATCGTACCCCGGGGCGCGCAAAACGCGCCCAAGGGAGGCGATAAAGGCGGCAAAGGCGGTTCTTCTTCCGCCGCCCCCAAAACCGCCGCGGTGGACGTGGCCCTGCCCGACCCGTCGCAGGCCAATCACTTTTTAGGCAAAGTGGCTTCTTTGGAAAAAGGCAAAGAAATCCACGCCGAAAAAGAATTTAACCTGCAGTCCGACCCGTACCTGGCCGACCACGCCATTGAAGGCACGCCGTATGTGCCGGGCGTGATGGGCATTGAAACGTTTATGGAAACGGCGACGGCGCTTTCCGGCTCCGTGCCGCAGGGCTTAAAAGACGTGCATTTTTACCTGCCCATTAAACTGCTGCGCAACCGGCCCCAGGCCGTGCGCGTCATCGGCGCGGAAGTCGGCGGGGATATTTCCATGGAAATAGAGTCCGACTTTATTAACAGCAAAGGCGTTAAAATGGGCAATACCCGCCGCCACTTTACGGCCAAGGCCCTGCAGAGCGGTTTCGTGTCCACCTGGAATGAGGTCAAAGACCAAATTCATTTGGATGTGAACGCCGCCCCGCAGATTTCCAAAGAGGAAATCTACAAAAAGTATTTCCACGGCCCCAGCTTCCAGGTGCTCGGCGGCATTTTGCGCGCGGATAAAGACAGCTCTTTGGCCGTCTACAACACCACCCCGCAGCCGCAGTGGAAAGACGGGCAGAAAGTGCTGCTGGCCAACCCGATGCTTATTGAGGCGGCCTTCCAGTGCTGCGGTTTCCGCGATATGGCCATTGACAACAAAATGACCCTGCCCGACGGCATTAAAGAAGTGGCCGTGTTCAAACGCCAGACGCCTCCGCAGAAGCTGTACCTCTACGGGCGTTTTAAAGGTTTGACCGCCGACGGCAAAACCCTGCACGACGCGTATGTGTTTGACGAAAAAGGCGACGTGTGGGTGGAATTCCACGGCTACCAGGCCATCGGCCAGTAAGCGCCTGCGCGCTTTTGCGCGGCGCGGCGCAAGCCATGCAGTATCAAACGCAGTTTATTAAAATTAAGGACCTGCCCCCGGCGGACTCCTTTCTAAGCTCTTCCGAAAGCGCGTATTTGCAGACGTTGCGCTCGGAAAAGCGGAAGGGGGACTGGCTCGGGGGCCGGTTCGCGTTAAAGACGCTTTTGGCGCGCGAAAGCGGTCTGCTGCCCGTATGCAGTCTGCCCGCCGCGCGGCCGGACGGCGCGCCGGAAATGTCGGCCGCCGCGTTGAATGTACTTAAACAAATAGATATTGTGAAGCTGCCCAGCGGCGCGCCGCAGGTGTTTGTCGGCGCGGTGCCGGATGCGCGCAGCGTCAGCATTACCCATTCGCACGGCTGGGCCGCCGCGGCGGTGTCTGCACCGCATACTTTTTTGGGCATTGATTTGGAAAAGACGGAGCCGCGCAGCCGCGCCTGGGCGGAAGAATTTTTTGACCCGTGCGAACGCGGGGACGGCTCGCCGGCGCATTTAACCAAAGTATGGACGCAGAAGGAAGCCGTGGTGAAACTGCTGGGGCGGGGCCTGTCGCTGAACACGCGTGAAATTATCCTGGCCGAAAGCGGCCTCAAACTCACGGGCCGCGCGCTGGAAGCCTGGCAGGGCGCGGGCCGGCCGCAAATTATACTTAACTCCGCCGCGTTTGACAATGATTTTGTGTTTACCGCAGCCTTTGCTCCCGCCGCCGCGGGCGCGAAGTTTGGTAAAATATAGCTTTAGGGAGGGCAAATGATAGAACTTTTTGACAATCCCAGAGAGGATAAAAAATCCGACCGTCCGGCTCCCAAAAGCCTGGTCAAATTCCGCCAGATTTACCAGGACGCCATGGCCGGCGCGGGGGAAGAAAAGAACAAAGCCCAAAAAGCCAAGGGCAAATTTACCGCCCGGGAACGTCTTTCTTATTTACTGGACCGAGACAGCTTTTTTGAAATTAAAAGCCTGGTGGAAAGCAACTGCCACGATTTCGGCGTATCCGACAAGCACATCAAAGGCGACGGCGTCATTACCGGTTTCGGCCGCATTAACGGCCGGCCCGTGGCTATTTTCGCGCAGGATTTCACGCAGCTGGGCGGCTCTTTGGGGCTGGCCCACGCCAAAAAAATAGCCGATATTATGGACAAAGCGCTGGAGGCCAAAATCCCCGTCATCGGGCTTTTGGACAGCGGCGGCGCGCGCATTCAGGAAGGCGTAAGCAGCCTGGACGGATACGGGGAAATTTTTTACCGCAACGTGAAGGCTTCCGGCGTTATTCCGCAGATTTCCGTCATTTTGGGTCCCTGCGCCGGCGGGGCGGTGTATTCGCCCGCGCTGACGGACTTCATTTTTATGGTGGAAGGCATCAGCCATATGTTTGTCACGGGCCCCAGCGTGGTTAAAGCGGCCACCGGCGAAGAGGTGGATTTTGACACCCTCGGCGGCAGCAAGCCCCACAGCGAACAGAGCGGCGTGTGCCAGTTTGTGGCCAAGTCGGAGCAGGACTGCTTCCGCCAGGTGCGCGAACTGTTAAGTTTCCTGCCGCAGAACAATCAGGAAAACCCTCCCCTGGAAACCACCACCGATATTACCGACCGCCCCGTGCATGTGCTGGAACGCGTGTGCGAAATGGACCCCAAGAAGGCGTTCCGCATTCATCACGTCATTTGGCGGCTGGCGGATAATTATGAATTTTTTGAAATACACCAGAACTTTGCCAAAAACGTGGTGACGGGCTTTATCCGCATGGGCGGCGAAGTGGTGGGAGTGGTGGCCAACAATCCGGCCCATTTGGGCGGCGCGCTGGACTGCGACGCCAGCGACAAAGCCGCGCGTTTTATCCGCTTTTTAAATGCGTTTAATATCCCCATTTTAACGCTGGTGGACATCGGCGGCTATCTGCCCGGGGTGCAACAGGAGCATGGCGGCATTATCCGCCACGGAGCCAAGCTGCTCTACGCCTATGCCGAAGCAACCGTGCCGAAGGTAACCCTGGTGCTGCGCAAAGCCTACGGCGGGGCGTATATCGCCATGGGATCCAAATATTTGCGCGGGGATTTCAACTTTGCTTTCCCCAGCGCGGAAATTGCCGTTATGGGCCCGCGCGGCGCGGTGGAAATCCTGTATTCCAAGGATTTAAAGAAAGAAGAAGACCCGCAGAAAAAAGAAGCGATGAAGGAAAAACTGACGCAGGAATATTCCGACAAATTCGCTTCGCCGTACCAGACGGCCATGAACGGCTCCATTGACGAGATTATAGAGCCTTCCGAAGCGCGCGCCAAAATCATCAGCGCGCTGCGTATTCTGAAAAACAAACGCGATCCGCGTAAGCACACCAACACGGGCAATATCCCGCTGTAGTTTTGGTTTGACAACAAAAACCCCCGCGGCTTGTTTGGCCGCGGGGGTTTTGTTTTAGACAGAAACGGCGGAGGTGGCTGGTTTATCTTCCGCTTTGCCAAATCATCTGGCGTATCTTGCGGTTAAAATGCTCCTGTTTCATCAGCTCTTCCATGGGCAGATGCATACGGTAGCGCCAGTAGAACGGGGAAACGGCGGGCACGTTAATGCGCTCTTTTTCCGGGTCCGGCGCGCGCAGCGTCTCATACATGGCCGTCCAGTCCTGAAAGGAAATCAGGCACAGCATGGACGGGCTTTGCAGGTGCATTTGCAGGATTTGCTCGCATACGTCGGCGGGCATTTGCGCCGGAGGCGTGCCGGGGCGGTGCAGTTCTTCCCGCCAGAATTTTTCCGTCAGGGAGGGATTTTCCCGCCACCAGGCGCGTAATACGGACATATCATGCGTGCCCGGCGTAGCTACGGACAGATACGGATAGTTTTCCGTTTTGGCGAAGGTTTCTCCCATTCGTTTGGGCATGCGCTGTATTTCCAGGCTTAACATTTGCAGCGCATGCATCACTTCCGGCACGCAGTGCGGTATCATGCCCAGATCTTCGGCGCAGCAGAGCATGCGCGTGGCCTGGGTTACGGCGGGCAGTTTTTTAAGCGCTTCCTGTTTCCAAAAGTCGTCCTGGCGGCGGTAAAAATAATCATTGTACAGCTGTTCATATGCCTGTTGCTGCGGGCGGGAAAGCGCGCGGAACGCCGCGCTTTTCAGCGCGCCGATGCGCGGGTGGTATAATTGCGGGTCCCGCCGGTCCGGCAGGAACAGCACTTCCGCCGCCAGCGTATACAGCCCGTCACGTATTTTTTGGGCGCGCTCATCGGTTTGTCCGGAAAAAGCCGCGTGGATTTTGCGCTGTGTGTCATATTCCGGGCGCAGGGCATACAGGCCGTTTTCGGTGGAGAGCAGAAAATGCTGTTTGACAAATTCCGCATATTCGCCGAAAAGTTCCTGCAGCAGCCCGTCGGAGATATACGGGCGCAAATACGCTTGGTCAAACGGCAGCCCCGCAAAGGAAATTTCCCGCGCGCTTAAAGGCAAAGCGGGGGAAAACTGGCCTAAAATTCCCTGCACGGCGTACATGGGAATTTCCCAAATGCGGAAAAATCCGAGTACATGGTCTATGCGGTAGGCATCAAAATAACGCGACATATGCAGAAAACGCCGCCGCCACCAGCCGTAGCCGTCTTTGGTCATTTCCTCCCAGTTATACGTCGGCAGGCACCAGTTTTGTCCGATTTCGGAAAAATCATCCGGCGGGGCTCCGGCCTGCGCGTCCAAATGGAACAGGGCGGGTTCGGCCCAGGCGTCGGCTCCGTGGGGGGACACGCCGATGGGAATATCGCCTTTGAGCGCGACGCCTTTTTCCCGCGCGTAACGGTGAGCGTCCAATAGCTGCGTATGCAGCAAAAACTGCACATAGAAATAAAAGTGGGCGTTTTGGCGGTCTTTGCTGTCCACGGAAAAGAAAGATTTCATTTCTTTTTCGGAAAAGTGGGCATGCCGCGGCCAGCTGTGCCAGTCTGCCGTGCCGAAGCGGTCACGCAGGGCGCAGAACATGGCATACGGTGCCAGCCAGTTGTTGTTGGCGTCCCAAAATTCTTTGAACGCTTCCGATGCCAGCACCTCCTGGCCTTGTTTTTTATAAGCCAGGCGCAAACGTTCATTTTTAAGTTTGCAGACGCCTTCATAATCCATTTGCGGGGCGGCGTTTAAACGGGCGCGGCGCGTTTGGAAATATTTTTCTTCCCGCGCCGAAAGTTTAGGCAGGGCGGAAACATCGGCATACATGGGGTGGAACGCATACACGCTGACGCAGCTGTAGGGATAAGAGTCCGTCCAGGTGCCGGTTTGTACGGTATCGTTGACGGGCAGAAGCTGAATGACTTTCTGCCCCGTTAAAGCGGCCCAGTCCGCCAGTTTCTTCAGCGAGCCGAAATCGCCCGCGCCCCAGTCATTTTCCGTACGAATGGAAAAGACCGGTAGCACCACGCCCGCCGCGCGCGGCTGCGGCAGGGAAAAGCGCGGATATAAATTGGAATAAATAACCGTTTCCCCGTCTGCGGGGGCCGGCCCGTGCAGCAGGCGGTTGTCGCCCAGTTCCCACTGTACTAGGCCGCTGTCCTCTTTTAAAATAAATTTATAAGCCAGCGGGAAAGACAGCTCCGCCGCGTTGAGGCTGACGGCCCATTCATTAATACCGACGGGCACGAGCGGCACGGCGTTTTGCGGGTCCCAGCCGCCCAGCGGCGGCGCGGCGGCGCAAAGATGGGGTTTTTGCCCTTGCGTCAGGCCCGGGATTTGCGCGCGCAATACAATAGTGGACGGGTATTCCGGGAGCTTCTGCGGGTATATATCCTGCGCCAGCACGGAGCTGTAAAGCCAGGATTTTTCCGGCAAGTCGCGCCATAAGTCATATAAATCATATGTTTCCCGTGCGGCGGATAAAAACAGACAGCGCGCCACCGCATTCCATTCCCTACGTACGGTGTGTTCGCCGCGCATGACTTTGTAGGAATACGCCATTTCGGCGTCCTGCGCGGGCAGGATTTCCGTAGTGCCGGACCAGTGTTCCCCGTCCAGGCATTGCAGCGGTACGCGCCGGCGCAGCAGCGCATGGCCCGTTTGCAGCAGCAGGACGGCGCAGAGCGTTTCGTCCTGTGCGGCGCGGTAAGGAATGTGAAAACGGATTTTCATATGCGGTCCTTATGCTTTTTTAGGGGCGGCGTTATCCTGTACAAAGAAGGTAAAGAATGCCGCCAGCAGTAAACTGATACCGCCCACACCCACGGCGGCGATGGCACTGCCGCCCAGCAGGTGTTTCATAACGGGACCGAAGAACAGGTTTACACAGATTTGCGGAATTACGATGAAAAAGTTAAACACGCCCATGTAAAAACCCATTTTTTCGGCGGGCAGGCTGTTGGCCAGCAAAGCATACGGCATAGCCAGCAGACTGCTCCAGGCGATGCCTACGCATACCATGGGGAAAATCAGCCCCATTTGCGTAAACTTCAGGCCAAACAGCGTCAGTCCCAGCGAACCCAAACCGACAGCCCCAATGGTCAGGCACACGATGTGAATGTATTTGGCGGAAAATTTGGTGGTCAGCCATAACAGCGCAAACGCAAATACAAATGCCACGCCGTTGTAAATACCGAAGCAGGAACTGCCCCAGTTGGCCGCCGTTTCATAAGCCGGCGTGCCGGGCACGGCGTCAAACACGGCCGAAGCGATGCCGGGCGTGAAATACACCCACATAATCATAAACGCGGCCCAGGTAAAAAACTGCACCACGGCCAGGCGGCGCATGGTGGAAGGCATGGTAATAAAAGCCTGCCACATTTCGGTTAAGGTTTTTTTAAGGCTGAAGGTTTGGGACTGCAATTTTTTAAACGCTTCCATATCCTGCGGCGGATATTCAGGCGTGGTTTTAATGGTAATTAAAATGGCCGCTAGCAGTACGACGGCACCGGCGTAAAAGGAATATCTTACCGTGGCGGGAATATGTCCCAGCGGGGCTTCGGTGCTGACGCCCAGAGAGGTTAAAATCTGCGGCAGGAAAGAAGCAATTACCGCGCCCGCGCCGATCATGACGCTTTGCATGGCGTAACCGGTTTTGCGCTGGTTTTCCGGCAAAATATCTCCCACAAAGGCGCGGAAGGGCTCCATGCTGACATTGACGGAGGTGTCCAAAATCCACAGAGCAATGACCGCCATCCAGATGGCCGAAGCCTGCGGCATTAAGATAAGCGCGACAGCGGAGAAAATAGCTCCGCCTAAAAAATACGGGCGGCGGCGGCCGAGTTTGCACCAGGTGCGGTCACTGAAATAACCGACCAGCGGCTGCACCAACAGCCCCGTTACGGGGGCGGCCAGCCACAGCAGCGGGATTTGGTCTTCCCGCGCGCCCAGGCGCGAATAAATGGCGCTCATATTGCCCATTTGCAGGGCCCAGCCAAACTGTATGCCGAAAAATCCCAGGCACATCAGCATAATCTGTTTGAAACTTTTTTGTTCGTGTAGTCCGTCCATGCTATCCTCCGTATAACTGCCGATACTTCCATTATAACAAGATTTTTTTGCTTCGGTGCATTCTGCCTAAAGCCAGAATTGCTATGATATATGAGGACATTAAGGAGGCATTATGTGGGCCGTGTTTGCGCTGTTGTCTGCGGTGTTTGCCGCGCTGACGTCTATTTTTGCCAAGATAGGCATTGAAGGAATTAACTCCAACCTGGCTACCGCCGTCCGCACGCTGGTGGTAGTCGTGCTGGCGTGGGGAATTGTATTCGCTACGGGTGTGCACCACCAGATAGGCGATGTGAGCCGCAAAAGCTGGCTGTTTCTGATTCTGTCCGGCCTGGCGACGGGCGCGTCCTGGCTGTTTTTTTACAAAGCCCTGCAAATGGGCGAGGCTTCCCGCGTGGTGCCGGTGGACAAGCTCAGCGTAGCCATTACGATTTTGCTTTCTTTTTTCATTTTGCATGAAGCCGTTACGTTTAAGGTGGCGGCCGGCGGCCTGCTGATTACGGCAGGAGCGCTTTTGATGATTTTTTAGCCCTGCCAAAAGACGGTTTTTTTTGATAAGATTTAACTATGGATAACCAATCTTTGGACAGCGTCAACGAATATTTTAAACACCTCGGGCAAATCACGCGCGACGTGAACCGTGAGGAAATGTCGGCGTTGTGGAAAAAAGTAAAAAAAGGCGACAAAGCCGCCAAAAATAAAATGATGGAAATGAATTTGCGCCTGGTTATTCCGACGGCCAAACGTTTCCACCGGCCCGGCATGGAACTGATGGATTTAATAGAAGAAGGCAATTTGGGCCTGTTGCAGGCCATAGACAAATTCCAGCCGGAAAAAGGGTACCGTTTTTCCACCTATGCTGTTTACTGGATAGAACAGTATATCCGCAAATATATTGAAGAGCAGTCCGGTTCCATTAAAATTCCGTCCCATGCCTGGGGCAACCTCAAACGGTGGTTCAAGGCCTGGAACAATTTAAAAGAGGCCAACGGACGGGACCCGTCTTTGAGCGAAATGGCCGCCGAGCTGGATTTAAGCGCGCGCCAGGTAAAAGCCATTATGGACACGCTTAACGCCGCCACGGGGGTGGATTCGCTGGCGTCCGTCGTAGGGGAAGAGGACGAACTGACGCTGGAAGATATGCTCAGCGATGACGGCAAAGGCAATCCGCACGATGTGTTTTTGCATTCTGAAAATATGGGTGTGCTGCGGGAAAGCCTGCAAAAATTAAATGACCGCGACCGGCATATTTTGACGCTGCGTTTTGGTTTGGCCGATAATGAACCCAAAACATTGGGTGAAGTGGCCGAACAGCTGGGGCTTTCGCGTGAGCGCGTGCGCCAGATTGAAGAACGCGCCGTGAGTGAAATGCGCAAAGCGGCCCGCAAGGCCGGTCTGCTGGAAAATGTGCCGGTGGACTACCGCACGCGTAATTTGCATGCAGGAATGTCCGTAAAACAAAAGACCAATGTGCTGGGCGAAGTGGTGGACCGCAGCCCGCTGGCGCGTTTGCTGCGCCGCCGTGCCGCCGAGCAGGAGGCCGCCCGCCAAAAAGCGCAAAAAGCCAAAAAGAAGACCGCGTCTAAAAAGCCGGCCAAAAAAGCGGTGCACAAAAAGACGGTTTCCGTGAAAAAGAAAACCGTTTCCGCAAAAACGAAAAAAAGTAAAAAGAAATAAGTTTTCAAAGGAAAAACCCCGCTGTAAAGCGGGGTTTTTGCGTGCCTTAAAAAGCACCTGAAAACGCTCACTAAATCAGATTTGTATAGGGGAAAATATGCCCCCGGCGGGAGTCGAACTCGCAACTTTCTCCTTAGGACGGAGCTACTCTATCCAATTGAGTTACGGGGGCGTTACCGTTTTATTTTAGCAAGTTTGTCCGTCCATCGTCCAAACCTTCTAATGCAAAGCGGACTTGTCCGCGCACCGCGGCCTTATTTATAATACAAACAAACAGGAGGTGTGTATGTCTTTTACCGATATAATCAAGCTGCGCCGTTCGCGCTACGAACTGACAGACAGGCTGCCCATATCCGAAGAAAAACTTACCGAAATCATCGGGCAGTGCATTTTGCACACTCCGTCGGCGTTTAATTCCCAGCCGGCCCGCGTTGTGTTGCTGTTGGGGGAAAAACACAAACAGTTGTGGAAGCTGACGGAAGAATGCCTGCGGGAAATAGTGCCTGCGGACAAGTTTGCCCCGACGGAAAAGAAACTCGCTTCTTTTTCCGCCGCCTGCGGTACGCTGCTGTATTATAACGATATGGATACGGTGCGGCAAATGCAGGAGCAGTTTCCGATATATAAAGATAATTTCCCCGTATGGGCCCAGCAGGCCAACGGTATGTTGCAGTTTGCCGTATGGACGGCTCTGGCCGAAGCGGGGGTGGGGGCGTCTTTGCAACATTACAACCCGCTGATAGATGCGCGTGCGGCCCGGGCGTTTGAGGTGCCGGCTTCCTGGCAGCTGGTGGCGCAAATGCCTTTTGGGCTGCCGCAGGGGGCAGCGGCGGACAAAACATTTATACCGCTGGAACGGCGGTTTCGTATAGAGAAATAAGAAACATAAAAACCCCGCTCTAAAGCGGGGTTTTTATATGGGTAACGAATCCTTTTATCTGGCCAGATTAATAGTTCCCCTTGCCCCGGCTTTCGGAGCCGCGGTCATAATTCCTTTCAGGCCAGATTTTAAGAAAGACGCTTCAGAAGGGGACATCAAACTCATCTGATGCAGCGCTTCCGCGCCCTGGATGCAAATCTTGCGCAGTTCCTCGTCTTTTTCCATGGCAGCCAGCTGTTTCGGCGTGGCATTGAGGAACAGGCGGAAGTTGGTGTTTATACGATCGGCCTGTTTCTGCGCATGTGCGTTGTGGGCCGAGGCACCTAAAACCACCAATAAGGCTATTGCAGGCAGATTTTTGGAATGGAAAATATGACGGCAAATGGCGACCATGCGTTCAAAGAGGGGCAGATTTTTGTCTACACACCAACGCAACATATAGCGCATATATTCGCTGGCGGTGATTTTACCTCCTCCGATGGAAACGGACATGCCCTCATCAATAAAATGCATAAATTCTTTGCGTTGTGCTTCCGTAACGGCCTGCAGCCAAGGCTCTTTTAACAACTGGGCACGCAAGGCGGCCCGCTGGGAAGCCGGCAGATTTTTATCGAACAGTTTTTCGTAGACATTCAATTCTTTTTCCCAGTCATAGGAATAGCTAAACATAGCGGTATAATGTCCTTTTTTCTGATTGAAGCGGGCCTGCAACTGCTGCAAATCTTTTTTTAGTTCCACGATTCTGTTATGCATGGCGCGAATGGTTTGGGATTTGTTTGCGGAAATGGAACTGACTTTTTGGAGCTGTTGGGTCAAAGAGGCGATTTCTTTTTCCAGTTGGGCAATACGAGCCTGCTGCCAGCCTCTGTCGGAGTTGGCCAGGCTGTTGTACTGCTTTTTCCATTTGGAGGCTCTGGAGTTGGAAATGCCCAGCTGTTCCTGCAAAGCCCGGTTTTGTTCTTCTAATTGATGAACCAGGGAATATTGGTGTTGATGTTCCTGTTTGGCGATTTGCTGATATTTTCTGGTCATAACCCGGGCGTTATGTAACTGGTTTTCAAAATTTTCCGTTAATTCTTTGATTTGTCTTTTGTGTATGATATGCTGTACAATGCCCAAACCCACCGCAGTGCCGCCTAAACTCAATAGGGCAATTCCTTCGTTGGAAATCCACGGCGCACGCTGTAAGTCTTCTTTAGCGCGTTGTTGATATTGGGCTAAAGTTTGGGGCTGGGCTTCCGCTGCGGGAGTGGCAAACAAGGCGTTTTGTCCCAACAGGGACATACAAAGAAACAAAGCAAAACTTTTGCGTAGCATGATAGTAAGTACCTCTTGTTGAATATTGTAACGGACAAGTTGTTGTCTGTTTTTATTCTAAAAGATAGATTATATCCTCAACAAGGGTCCTAGGGCCCAGAGCCACTCTGGGCCTTTTTCGCTATCTGGCCAGTAAGGAGGGAGATAAGGTCGGCTGTTGCGGCAGCTGCTCTGACAAAAATGCCTGTTCCTGCGCAGTCAGCGGGGTATACGCCAGCCGTTCTACCACTTCCGTAATGCGCCGGCAGTAAGCGGAGGCCTGCGGATTTCGGGCCAGTTCTTCCAGTTGTTGGTCCGTGGCGTCTAAAAACAAAACAGGGTTTTGGGTCAGACGGGCTAACATTTTTTCCTGGGAGGAACTTTGGATAAATAGATCTGCGGCGGCCAGCACGCCGGCCAGCAGCAGCATGCGTTTGGCTATGATGAAGTACAGCGAGGTGGTAGAGGACTGGAACGCTTTTTGTTCCAAAAATTTAATGGCGTTCTGTCTGCCGGCGGTTCTTTTGCGCATAACGGCTTCGTCCAAAGCCTCTATGAGGCCCTGCTGTTCGGAAAGAGGCAGGCGGCTGATGCGCGGCTGATAATTTTTCATAATACGCTGGCTTAACTGGGTTTTCGGTTTTATTTCCGCGGCGGGCTCACCAAATAAAGTCGGTTCTTTGGGTTTGGGGGCTACGGGTTTGCGGGGTTCGTCCAGCCAGGACAAATCTTTATCCGCCGTCGGTTTTGCCGCCGGAGCGGAGGCCTCCGGCTGGTCAAACAGACTGCCGGTCAGTTCCACGGAGGTCCGCCGTTTGGCAAACAGGTGGCGTTTGGCGCCGGAAACGTCAGCCTGCCGCGGAGAGGAAAAGCGAGCGTTTTGACGGGTGCCGGCTATGGCTTCTGCCGTGCGGGCGCTTGCGGCCGCAGCCAGCGCTTCCAGAGTGACCACACCGGCCGTTAAAGTAAGCAGCTGACGTATATAATCGGCCTGATCCGGATTTATGGCCAGTGCGGCGCGGGCCCGGTCACGCAGCCGGTACAGTTCGGCGGCATTCTGCCGCTGGGCGCCGTATACAGGCGAAAAAGAAGAGAGAGCCAAACAAAGGCTTAAAGTCATACAAAAAAAAGAATGGAAGTGTTTCATAATTTTATTGTAAGTAAACGCAAACGGCAGCGCAAGGGTTTTTGGACCTGTAATCCGCCTGGGCCTTTTGAATACAAAAACCCCCGCTATGGAGAGCGGGGGGCATATGATGGGTAATGATTAACGGGCCAGTTGTTTGCGCAGATGCGAGCTTAATTCTGCCTTTTGGGCGGCTACTTCTTCCGCCGCCTGGCGCGTCAAAGCCTGGGCCTCCTGATCGGACAGGTCCAGCGAAGCGGCACGGTCTATCGCTTCGGCCGTGCGCCGGCACAGAGCGTTTGCCTGAGGGTTTTGTTCCCAGGCGGCCAGCTGCTGCGGCGTGGCTTCTAAAAACAGGGCCGGATTTTGCTGCAGGCGCATCAGCTGGGTTTGCGCCTGAACGTCCGGTGTGTCAATAAATATGGCCAGCAAGGCGGTCACCACGCCGAATTTGATGTATTTTTCCACCGCAATAAGGGCCTGTATGCGGGCGATATTGCCGGAGGATTTGTTCATCATGCGCTGCAATGTATACATCGCCCGGGTAGGATCCTGTTTAGCCAGCAGATCTACATTCTGCAACAGGTATTTGGCCTCGGCTTCAGGCATGGTTTTTAATAAATAAGACTGTTCCTGCACCAGCCGTTTGGATAAATCCGTTTTGGCCAGCGAAAGGAGGCTTTCCGAAGTGGAAGGTGCAGGTTTTGGCGTCGGTTGCACAGAGAATTTCGGGGTATGGTTTTTTTCGGAGATTTTTTCGGCAAAAGCGGCGCGGCTTTCTGCTTGCTCCGCTTTCCAGGAAAGAAAATCGTTGTTTTCCCGCAGGCGGGAAACTTCATACCTGTAATCTTGCAGGCCTTGCTCCAGCTCTTTGACTTGAGCGCGCAAAACTTTGTTGCGGTGGGCCAGGCGCAGCTGGTTGATGGTCAGCGCTCCGCCTGCAGCCACTACGGCAGCCAGCGGTACGGCGTGACGTTTTATCCAGGGGGTTTGCTCTACCTGCTGTTTGGCTTTCTCCTGCAGCTGTGCCAAAGAAGGAGCGGTTTGGGCGAAAGAAGACGTACAGAAACAGATGGCCATCAGACAGGAAACGACGCGTACGGCTGTGTTCATAAGACCTCCAAAGACATATTTGTCCTTAACTTTTATTATAAACGTAAAGACGGAAACAAAACAAGAGGCCTTTGGGCCTATCTGTCAGTCGGGCCTTTTGGCCTAGTCCGGCAAGCGGTTATACGCCGATAAAAAAAGAGGGTTTTTACCAAACCCTCTTCTAAATAAAACCGTAAGCGTTGTGAAAAATGGTTTCCGGACTAGGACTCGAACCTAGAATGACTGGACCAAAACCAGTAGTGATACCATTTCACCATCCGGAATTAAAATCTTTAGCCGTGTTTACGGTTTTTCCTGCGACGGCTGTTGTCCATCGGACGAAGGCGCTGTCGGGTGCTTAGCCAGTTCCTCTTCGTACGCTTTCAGCACATTTTCTTCCAAATAGCGGCGGAACTCCTGATTAATGGGATGTACCATATCTTTATGGGTGCCGTCGGGCAGCTTGCGTGAAGGCATACATAAAAACAACCCTTTGGTTCCTTCCACTACTTTCATGTTGCGTACTACAAACGCGTCGTCAAACGTGACACTGGCAAACGCCTTAAGGCGATCTTCCCCCATCAGATGAATGCGGATTTCAGTTATTTTCATCCCTGTTCCCTCCGAAACGTACGGTGAATACTTTTCGTCCCTTTTGTTTCACTTTCTCTGCCAAATCATCGGCCTGATTCCGGTCGGTGGTTACGGCAAAAACGGTGGAGCCGGAACCGGACATGAGCGGGCTTGCACCCAGAGCAGAAAAGCATTCCTTTACGTTGCGTACAGAACTAATGTACGGCAATACCGCTTCTTCCAGCCTGTTAAACAACAAAGGCTGCCATTGTGCAGGAGAAAGACCCTGACGTATATACATTATTAATTTATCTAAATTGGAAAGGCTTGTCAAGACAGACGGGCTGTCGGGCAGGGCCAACCGGGCAAACACCCCTTTGGTGGGTACGGCCGTGTCCGGATAAACCAGTACGGCCCAGGGCAGGACTGCCGGCGAGGGAACGGGGGTTAATTTTTCGCCGATGCCTTCCCCTTTTAAGAAAGTGTCCGGATATAAAAACAGGGGGACGTCCGCTCCCAGCCGCGCCGCAGCAGGCAACAGTTCCAGCGGAGATTTGCCAAACAGGCGGCACAGCCCCAGCAGTACGGTACCCGCGTCGGAGGAGCCTCCTCCCAGCCCAGCCCCGAAAGGAATGTGTTTTTCCAGCCGGATATGGACGCGCAGGGGCAGGCGGAAGTGTTCTTCAAAAACGCGTACGGCGCGCAAGGCCAGGTTATCTTCTCCGGCGCTGAGTCCTTGGGCCAGCGGGCCGCTTAAGGTTAGGCGCAGGTTTTCCTTTTCCGCCGGCTCGGCGTCCAATTCTATGCGGTCGGCCAAAGACACCTTGGCAAACAGGGTGGCCAGCTCGTGGTATCCGTCGGGCCGTTTGCCGGTGACTTCCAAAAATAAATTAATTTTGGCCGGAGCCAGCAGGGAAATGCGTGCCATATGTACATTGTAACTTTTTTAGTTTGTTTCTTTCATGCAATAAATTTATCCGAAACGGTGTATTATAAACGTCAGTTCAAAAGGCGGAGGCCGAGTATGAAAAAAATTTGTTCCTTATGGATGCTGCTTTTGGCGGCCTGGCCGCTGGCGGCGGAAAATAATATACGCATGGTTACGTATTTCCCTGTGCCTTATGCTTCCTATGTGGATTTGGGGGTAACAGGCAGTTGTGATACGGGGCTGCTGGAAAACTGTTATTTGGATGCCGGCGAGGGAATAAATATATCTGTGGGGGAAAATGATGACCGTGCCTTGAATACAGGCAGTTTGATTGCGACGGAAGGAGTGTTGGATTTGGATTCTTCCCTTGATGATTCCTTATTAATGGGAGAAAGTTTGATCGCGGGAGAAGAAGATACGGCTGGAACGGGGATTTTGGAATTTTCTCATGATTTGACGGTGTCGGACATAGATTCGGACAGCTTGGCTTCCGCCCAGGCCCAGAATACGGCTTATTTGGAAAATCTGACGTTATTCGGGGAGGAATTCCCGCTCTGTGACGCCGACGACAATGAAATCAGCTGGCAGACGCTGACCATAAACGGGGAAAGTGCGGTGTTTTTGGTGTGCGGGACGGGGGAGCAGGTTGTGCAGAGCTGCGAAGAAAACCCGGATCAGGAAAGTTGCTGCAGCGGGTGTGAAACCTGGGACGGCAGTTCCTGTGTGGAAAAGACCTGCAGCAGCGGATATACGTTAAATTCTTCCACCTGTGAGTGTGAAGTAGAAAAAGGCGTATGGACGACGGAAGTATTTGTGGGGGGCGGCTGGCGTTGTGACGAGAATTGCAATATGATTTTTGATCCGGACGCCACATATACCGTGCCTACCGGTTCCTGTACTATTGGAGATGTTCGCTATGTGGTATCTTCGGACTCGCCGTTGTTTGACTACAGCTGTATGTCCTTGGGCAGCAACAGCGGAAAATGCCTCATCGGTAACTGGCAGATAGCTGATATGACAAAATATGTATGTGTGGCGGAGGAATAGTATTTAGTAAAAGGGGGGATACCAACGGGGCATATGGCAAAACAAAACATCTCTGCACGATATCGTGCAGAGATGTTTTATTGGTATTTGGCGATAAAAGCCTCTTTAAATTGCTTGAAGGTGCCGTTTTCTATGGCCTGGCGTATTTTTTCCATGGTACGCGTCAGAAAACGGATATTGTGCATGGACAGCAGGCGGTGGCTGGTCAGCTCTCCGCTGCGGAACAAGTGGCATAAATAGGCGCGCGAATAGTTGCGGCAGGCAAAGCAGTCGCAGTGTTCGTCCAGCGGCCGTTCGTCCAAGCGGAAGCAGGCGTTTTTAATGTTCAGGCGGCCTTCTTCCGTCATGACCAGGCCGTTGCGCGCCACGCGCGTGGGCCAGACGCAGTCAAACATATCCACGCCGCGTTCCACGCAGTTTAAAATTTCCACCGGTGTGCCCAGCCCCATAAAATAGCGGGGCTTTTCTTCGGGCAGGTTGTCCGTGACGGCCAGGACGGAGTCGTTCATCTGCTGCTGCGTTTCGCCCAAAGACAGGCCGCCTATACAATAGCCGTGCGTCGGCAGGGAAGCCATATGCAGGGCCGCTTCTTTGCGCAAATCCGGAAAAATGGCCCCCTGTATAATGCCAAACAACAGGGAATTGCCTACCGTGTAGGAGCCGTCCGCATTTTGGGTAATATCCTGCTCGGGGACGGTTTTTTGGTATTGCCTGGCCGCGCGTTCGGCCCATCGTTTGGTTTGTTCCAGGGCTTGGCGCGCCTCATGTTTGGACGGGTCTTTGGCGTGAATGCATACGTCCAGCATGGTCCAAATGTCGGAGCCGATTTCTTTTTCAAATTCAATGACGTTTTCCGGCGTGAACAAATGTTTGCTTCCGTCATGGTGGGAGCGGAACAGCACGCCTTCCTCGCTGATTTTGCGAAACTGTGACAGGCTGTACACCTGAAATCCGCCCGAATCGGTTAAAACACTTCCGTTCCATTTCATAAACTTATGCAGGCCGCCCAGCTGCTGCAGGGTTTTTGTCCCGGGGCGCAAATATAAATGATAGGTGTTGGACAGCAAGCACTCGGCATGTACTTCGCGCAGGTCGGCCGACGTAAGGGCTTTGACGCTGGCCTGCGTGGCCACCGGCATAAACACCGGCGTATGCACCGCGCCGTGTTTGGTGTATAAAATACCCGTGCGTGCTTTGCTGGCAGGGTCTTTGGTGAGGATATGAAAGGGGGAAATCATTTATATATTTTATCATATGCCCCGCGCGGCCGTCCCGGGGGCTGCGGTTGGGCCGGTTTGCCCGAAGGCGGAGCGGCGTCCGTCGCCCAAAACAAAGGGAACGTCATTTCCGTATTTATACGGCAATCACGTTCCCTCCTACTTTTACTGCAACTCACCCTTTTCCCCCCGGAAAAGCGGCGTATATATTTATATATAGCAGGATAATTAAAATATATCAAGTATAAAAAAATAATTAGATTATTTTTTTACGGCTTGTTTTGCCGTATTTTTAAGCCGCTTCATGGAGAGAGGCCTTGTTTTACATAAAACTTATGTCCCGCATCAGTTCGGCCGCCGCGGGGTGTTCATACTGGCGCAGCAGGGAGCGGATAAAGCGGTTCCAGCGGCGCTTGACTTTGGCGTGCGCCGCGGCGGGGATATAATATTCCAGCGGAAGAAATGCCCCGCTGCCCATATCATTAATATACATCAGTTTGAAATCGTACGGGTTCAGTCTTTGCAGCAAAATATTTTCCGGATAAATGGCCATGGAAATAATCTGGTATTTGAACATGCTTTCACGCAGGGCCACCAGCGCATTTTTCAGCCCGTAAAACCGCGTTTGCAGCAGGCTTTCGCTGGCCAGCGCATGGGCCAGGCTGCGGGATATTTCTCCGTCAAAATCACGAATTAAATCAAATACATGTCCTTCTCCCAGGTTGGTTTGCACTTTGCCGTGGTATTTGGGCAAAATGCCGCTTTGGGCGGCGCGCTGTTTGAGCACGCGTGTCAAATAATGCACTTCGCGGTGCAAATCGGTTTCCCCGGGGGCGTTGTAGGGGATTTTAATGCAGCGGGCCGGATCCTGCGGATGCTGGAAACATTTTTTGTGGCTGCCTTTGGCGATAAAATCGCCGGGGGACAGATAGATGGGAGGCGGATTAGTTGACATGGGCGTTCTCCTTGACCGGCAAGGCACCGTTTGGGAGAAAGCCGTTAAAAACGGCCGTTAAATCTGAGCTTCTTAACGTAACCCAAAGATAACAGCCGTGGCCTCCGGGCATAAACTTATGCACGGAAACACTTGGCATAAAACCTCCGAGGGATCAGCTCGGAAATCTTATGCCTCAAACGACTGTTTTTGGACGTTAAGAATGCCTCCTGGCGGAAGCTCTCCGGACTTGCGTCCGGTCCCAAAAACAGTGAAATTGTCGGTTCAGCTTGGTTTAAGCTTTACTGTAACTCCTGTTTAAAAAGCTAACTTATTTTATAAAATTTCGGCCGACAGACTTACAACAGCAACATGCTGTCGCCGAACGAGTAAAAACGGTATTTCTTTTCTACCGCTTCGCTGTAGGCGCGGTATATAAAATCCTCCGAAGCAAACGCTGTTACCATGCACAGCGGGGTGGAGTCCGGAAAGTGAAAATTGGTAATAAAACAGTCTATGGCTTTAAATTGATATCCCGGGTAAATAAACAGGTCCGTCCATTTTTTTCCGGCGGAAGTGAGGCCGTTTTCGGTGAAACTTTCCAGCGTGCGCGTGCTGGTGGTGCCGACGGAAAAAACGCGTTTTCCCGCCGCGCGCGCCGCATTGACGGCCGCGGCCGTTTCGGGTGGCACTTCGGCCAGTTCGGCCAGCATATGGTGCTGCTGCGGCTCTCCGCGCAGGGGTTTAAAGGTGCCCCAGCCCACATGCAGGGTAATATAGGCGATTTGCACTCCCTTGTCTTTGAGTTTCTGTAAAAGTTCTTCGGTAAAATGAAATCCCGCCGTCGGTGCGGCGATGGAGCCCTCGTATTTGGCGTACACGGTTTGGTAGCGTTCTTTATCACCGGCCAGACTGGGGGACATGCCCTCGTGCTTGCGCGCTTTTTCAATATATACGGGCAGCGGCATCAAACCGTGCGCGTGACAGAAGGGCAAAATGTCTTCCTGATTAAACTGCACCAGCACTTCGTTGTTTTCGGTTTTGCCCAGCATTTTGCCGCTTAACCCGCCGCCGAAATCCAGTTCCGCGTTTTCTTTATAGTCGCGCGTCAGCACCATCCACACATGCGGGTCTTTTTGCGGGCGCACGAGCAAAATTTCCACTTTACCGCCCGTTTTTTTGTGTGCAAACAGCTTGGCAGGGAAAACTTTGGTATTGTTGAGCACCAGCACATCACCGGCATTAAAATATTCATGTATGTCGCGGAAAATGCGGTGTTCTATGGTTTGCGTGTCGCGGTGCAAAACCATCAGGCGCGCGCTGTCGCGCGGCGTGGCGGGCTGCTTGGCGATGAGAGGATCAATGTTAAATTTTTTAAATCGTTCAAATGCCATATTTATTGTTTGGTAATATCTGAAGAAGGAAAATAATTGGCCAAAATCTTTTTGTAATTTTTGCCGTCTTCGGCCATGCCTTTGGCTCCGTCCTGGCACAGACCCACGCCGTGCCCGTATCCGCGGCCGGAGAAGGTAAACCCGCCCGAAGTTTTCTCTATATCCGTGATTTTGCAGCTGCGCAGTACGCTGCTGCCTACGGAGAGGCGAAATTTGGGGCAGGAAAGTTCTTTTTTGCCGCTGGAGGTGGTAAATTCCAGCGTTTCGGCGCGTTTGGTGCGGCTCTTTTTGGCTACTTTTATTTTTTTGACGGAACCTTTCAGGCCGTTTCTGTTTACAAAATTATTGATGGATTTTTGCGGCACCTTGCGCGTCCAGGAATAGCTTTTGCTGTGGCTGTCGGCGGAGCAGGAGGCCCCCTGCAGCGGTTTTATCGTGGCCTCTTTGGAGCCGGTCCAGCTTTTGGCGTCATCGGTCCCGCCGCCGCAATTGGCGTGGTAATAGGTGTAAAACGGCTTGCCTTTATAGGTTAAAATTTGGCCTTCGGTGGCGGTGACGGCCTGGCGTACGCTGTCATACACTTTGCCGGAGCCTTTATACATTTGGCTGCGCACATCATTATATAAGTCAAATTCGGCGTTTTTGCGCCGCTGTACTTCCATCAATGTATAGGTGCGCGCGGCCACAGCCTGCGCCTTTAAGGCTTCCAGCGGCCAGGAAGGGCTCATTTCATAGGGCAATACGCCCAGCAGGTAATTTTCCATATCGGCGTATTCTATGATTTTAAAGGTCTTGCCGTTCGGCACGGCGTAGAGTTTGCCCGTATAGGTGTTTTTTTGAAAAGTCAGCGTGACGTTTTTGGAGGGTTCAATGACTAAAGTCCCCTGATATTTTAGCGCGCCGATGCGCAGCTCGCCGTCCCCCAGCGCCTGCACGGTGATGGTTTCGGGCTTGCTGACTTTATATTTTTTCTTGCTGTTTTTGGCGTATACATACACCAGGCCGGAGTTTTGTATCTGTGCGCTTTTCAGGCCGTCGGCCAGCAGTACGCGCACAGCCTGTTCGGCGCAGACGGGCAGCGCAAAACAAGCCAGAAAAAAAGCAAGCAGGAATTTTTTCATTTAAAAAAGCAGTCCTTCGCCGCGTTTCTTGCCCAGGTGGTCATAGGCTTTTTTGGTGGCTACGCGGCCGCGCGGCGTGCGGGCGATAAAACCGGCTTTGATGAGGTAAGGCTCTATGGCGTCGGTCAGCGTGTCTACGGCTTCGGACACGGCAATAGCCAGGTTTTCCACGCCTACCGGTCCGCCGCCGAAACGGTCTATCAGCGCTTCCAAAATGCGCTTGTCCACGCTGTCCAGGCCTTCGGCGTCAATGTCCAAAGAGTTCATGGCCGTTACGGCGATGTCGCGCGTGATGACGCCGTCGCCTTTGACCTGCGCAAAATCCCGCGCGCGGCGCAAAAGCCGGTTGGCGATGCGCGGCGTACCGCGGGAGCGTTTGGCCAGCTCCGTCAGGCCCTCGCGGTCGGCGGCGATGTTAAGCAGGCGGGCCGAGCGGGCCAGAATATCGGTAATTTCTTTTATTTCGTAAAAACCTAAATTAAATACAATGCCGAAGCGGTCGCGCAGCGGGCCCGTCAGCAGGCCAGAGCGGGTGGTGGCGCCCACGAGCGTAAATTTCGGCACGGCCAGTTTCAGCGTGGTGGATCCGGCGCCTTTGCCGGTGTTGATAAAAAACGTGAAATCTTCCATGGCCGGATACAGGGCTTCCTCCACGGCGGGGTTGAGGCGGTGTATTTCGTCCACAAACAGGATATCCCCGTCGGCAAGTTCCGTCGTCAGCATGGCGGCCAAATCTCCGGGGCGCGCCAGTACGGGGCCGGAAGTGGTTTTAATGTTTACGCCCATTTCTTTGGCTAAAATATTGGCCAGCGTGGTTTTGCCCAGGCCCGGGGGAGAGTAAAACAGACAGTGGTCCAGCGCTTCGCCGCGGGTGCGTGCGGCCTCAATAAAAATGCGCAGGTTTTCTTTGAGTTTATCCTGGCCGACAAATTCGTCCAATGTGCCCGGGCGCAAAGCCGCTTCCAGGCCGTTGGATTCTTCGGCCAGCTGGTTGACATCCAGGACTTCGTTTTGGTTGTTCATTTTTTCAGCACCCGCAAAGCTTCTTTAATAATATTTTCAATTTTATCGTTGGGGTTTATCCCTTCGTGATACAGCTGTTCTATGGCGCGGCGGCTTTCCGGTGCGGAATAGCCCAGCGCAGTCAGCGCTTCCAGCACGCCGCTCATATACGGCGCGTCGTCCAAAACTTTAATTTTGCCGGTGCCCTGTACGGTGACGGTGTCCATTTTGTCTTTAAGCGAGGCGATGAGCTTTTCGGCCGTTTTGGACGTAAAACCGAAAATGCCCGTCAAAATTTTCGGGTCGCGTTTGATAATAGCCGCATGGAAATCCGCCACCGAGCGCAGAGCCTTGTTTAAAAATTCCAGCGCTTTTTTGGCCCCCGTATTCGGAATGGCGGTCTTAAACAGCGTCCACAATTCTTTATCCTCTTTGGACAAAAACCCGTACAGCACCGTACCGTCATACGGAGAAATGGACTCGGCAATATACAGCGCGGCCTCTCGTCCGGCTTCCAGCTCGGCGGCGCTGCTTTTGGTCATGTTTACTTCATAACCCACGCCGCCGCACACGATGATGACGGATTCTTCGCGCGTTTCCAGGATTTGGCCTTGGAGGTATGCAATCATAAAGTTATTTTAGCAAATAAATAGCGGCTTCTTTGGCCGTTGTGTTTGCCGCCGGCAAAAAAGCGCCGGCGTTTTTGTGATGTTTTCCTTTTTGTCTTTTTATGTCCAAATCCCATGCTGCGCCCAATTTATATGCTGCAGCGCGGGGGCGTTTGCCCGGGGGTGTTTTTGATTGAAAACAGCCTACCCCTTGCGCCGTTTTTTTTTTTTGATACCCTATACGTGATAAAAATAAAAAGTTGTTACGTCGTATTTTTCTTTGTTTAAACGGGATGGTGGAGAGAAAAATGAAAAAAGGTTTTACGCTGATAGAGCTCTTGGTGGTAGTGTTGATTATCGGTATATTGGCCGCGGTAGCGTTGCCGCAGTATCAAAAAGCGGTGGCCAAAGCCAAAGCCGCCGAAGCAGTGACGCTGTTCCGCAGTTTGGCCGACGCGGAGCAGCGGTATTACCTGGCCAACGGGCATTATAACCGCTCTTTGGATAATTTGGATATTCAGCTGCCCAATATGGGCGGAAACATAGGATACGGATATAATAATTTTAAAGGCAAATATATGCAGTTTTATGTGGAAGGCGGTATTACTAAATTACAAGGCAAGGCCTATCCGTTAAATGCTACCTATACCAATAAACAGTTTGCCATTCTGATGACGTTGACTACTCCTCCGCAGGCAAAAATGACGGTTTGGTGTACGGATAATTATGAACCCAATTACGGTTTCGGCCAATCGGGTTGGTCTGATTTTAATTCGTCCGCAGAAGCATCGGCCCTCTGTCAGGGGATCAGCGGAAACAGAAACGGACTGATGTTTGAAAAATAATTTATTTTCCAAATTTTTTTAACTGGGCGGCTTTGGCCGCCTTTATTTTTTCCAGGAAGGCTGCCTGGACGGAAAGTTTTTGGTTCAGCGGGGCGGTTTTCTGGTGGCAAATGCCTATGGCTACGGCGTCGGCCACGTCGTCTGGCTCCGGTTTTTTGTCCAGGTTCAGCGTCAGTTGCACCATGCGCTGCACCTGTTTTTTGTCCGCCGCGCCCGTGCCGCACAAAATCATTTTCACGCGTTTGGGCGGATAAAAGAAAATGGGTTTGCCCGCCTGCTCGCAGGTCAAAATAATCACGCCGCGCGTCATGACGGTATTGGCCATGGTGATGGCGCGCTTTAGGAAAAAGTTTTGCTCCATGGCCACCTGCGCGGGGCGGTACTCGGCCAGGATTTTGTGCATCTGTTGGTAAATATAATCCAGGCGTTTGGGCAAATCCTGCCCGGCGGCGGTGTGGATCAGCCCGCACGCCACCAGCGACAGCGCCCCGCTTTGCCCGCGGCGCACCACGGCCCAGCCGGTGCGGTCCAGGCCCGGGTCTATGCCCAACACGGTGGAATTTTCAGCAGTCATACAATTATTGTAAAAAAAACGCCCGCCTGAGGTAAAGGCGGGCGTTTTGGGTGAAGGAAAATTATTTGTCCAGCTTGGCCATAATATCGTCGGGGATATTATAGTTGGAATAGACGTTTTTGGTATCGTCGTGATCGTCCAAATCTTCCATCATTTTCAGCAGCGATTCGGCCACGTGCTCGTCGGTAATGTTTACTTCCGTATCGGGCAGCATGGTCAACTCGGCCGATTCGGGCGTAACGCCTTTGGCTTCAATGGCTTTTTTGACGGCTTCAAAGGTGGCGTCCGGCGCGGTGATGACTTCATAAGCATCGCCTTCCGTGCGCACGTCTTCGGCTCCGGCTTCCAGCGCCACGTTCATCAGGTCGTCTTCGCTGATGGCGTCTTTGTTGACCACAATCAGCCCTTTGCTTTTAAACATGTAAGACACGCAGCCGGACGTGCCGATGGAGCCGCCGCGGCTGGTGAAAATTTTGCGGATTTCCGCAAAGGTGCGGTTTTTGTTGTCCGTGGTGCATTCCACAATGACCGCCGTGGAACCCGGGCCGTAGCCTTCGTACGTGATTTCTTCGTAAGATACGCCGGGCAGCTGGCCGGTGCCTTTCATGATGGCGCGTTTGACGTTATCGGAAGGCATGTTGGCCGCGCGCGCGTCGTCCATGGCTTTGCGCAGGCGGGGGTTCTGATCGGGGTTGCCGCCGCTCATTTTGGCGGCGATGGTGATTTCTCTTAAAATTTTGGTAAATACTTTGCCTTTTTTGGCGTCAACGAGGGCCTTTTTGTGTTTAATACCGGCCCAGTGCGAATGTCCACCCATGGGTTTACTCCTTGAACTGCAAGATTAGATACTTCATTCTAGCAAATTTTCTGCCTGCCGGTTAAGCGCGTCCGGCCGGCCGATTATGTACAATAGCTGTATGGCTAATTTTTCCGCGATGTTTCAGGCTTTGCGGGACGCCTCCGATCCCGTGCGGGCCGAAGGCCAAAAACGCTTTTTTAAAACGGGCCCGGGCCAATATGGGGAAGGCGATAAATTTTTGGGCGTTACCGTGCCGCAGACGCGTGCCCTGGCCAAACACTTTGCCGCGCAGGCTGAGCCGGCGGACGTGGAACGCTTGCTGAAAAGCCCCTGGCATGAAGCGCGCCTGCTGGGTGTATTGATTTTGGTGGAACAGTTTGAAAAGGCCCCCGATGAATCTGCGCGCAAACGGATTTTTGATTTTTATACGGCGCATTTAGTCTGCTGCAATAACTGGGATTTAATAGATTTATCCTGCTATAAAATTATCGGCGCTTACCTATATAATAAAAAGGACCGCTCGCTGCTGCGCCGGCTGGCGTGCTCGGCGGACTTATGGCAGCAGCGGGCCGCCGTCGTCAGCACGATGTATATGGTTAAGCGCGGGGATTTTGGGCTGACCCTGGAACTGGCGGAAAAATTTTGCACGCACCCGCATGATTTAATGCATAAAGCCTGCGGCTGGCTGCTGCGCGAAGTGGGCAAAAAAGACAAAGCCGTCCTGTGTGCGTTTTTGGACAGGCATGCGGCGCATATGCCGCGCACCATGCTGCGCTACAGTGTGGAGCGGTTATCTTTGGCGCACAAGAAAAAGTATATGGGCAAATGAGGCCCCGTACGGTCGGCCGGTTTTGGGAATTTTCAAAATTTGGGGTAATAGAAGAGGCTCTCGTGGTTTTGCCTTTCGCGGCGGTGTGCCGCCCAAACAAAAACGTCGCTCCGGTATTTAAGCCCCAACGCGGGCAAAGCCGTTTGGCCGCTTGCGTGTCAGGTTTTACCTTATAAACCTGCCCCGTGCGGGATTCGAACCCGAACCACCGGTTCCGAAGACCGGTACTCTATCCAGTTGAGCTAACGGGGCGGTTTTCTTTATTTTAGCATTTTCCATACGTGCTTCTTTTATACCAAAACTATTATTTTTCGTGTTTTGTCAATTTTTTTGCGACAATCCCTTCCGTATATGCTATAAAGAAACTATGAGATCCCTTAAATTTTCCGAAACTGTGACTTGCCCCAACGGCTGCGAACCGTTTGAAGCGGACCGCTGGTCGTTTGTAAACGTAACCCAAAACCCCGAACTCAGAGACGCCGTACTCGGCGGGGAACTGAATTTGTTTTGCTGTCCCCAGTGCAGCAGTTTTTTCCACGGGGATACGGATTTGATTTATTTGGACGAACAGGCGGGCCTGTTGGTATTTGTTTTCTCGGATATAAACCGTCAAAACCAAAAAGAGCTGCTGGAAAAGATGCAGCATGATTATTCCCTGCTCAAAGACAATTTGTTGAAGCAGTTGAAGCTGGATGTCGGCCCGTTGTGCGTATTTGGGCTGGAGGAACTGAAAGATGTGGTGCAAAAGGAGCAGCAGCGTACAGATGAGTCCGAAGCCGTAGCGGCGGCCTCGGCCGCGCTGGGACTGAAAGTGGCGCGTCTGCACCCGCAGTGGGCGCGGGAACATGAGAGCCCGCTATATGTGCCTGCGGGGACGGACGGTACGGCACAGGCTTTTGCCGTTGCGGCGCGGAAAGTGCTGGAAGGGGGGCTGAAAAGCCCGCTGCTGGAGCATTTTGCCAAACTGATGGAGGGGGGAAGGGTGAAAGCACCCGATATATTATGATACCGAGAAAACATAAAGAACTGTTGCACAGCATAGGGGAGTATGCCGGCAAATTGGGGATAAAAGCCTGGGTCGTGGGGGGAGCCGTGCGGGATTTTTACCGCGGCAAGGACACGCAGGATTTGGACCTGACTTTTGAGGGATCTCCGGAGGCGGTGGCCGGATTTTGCATAAAAAAATGGGGGGGAGAAAAAAAACGGTTTTCCCAGTTTAACACCTACCGCGTGAAATTAAATAACGGCCTGAAGCTGGACCTGGTTCAAGCCCGCAAAGAATATTATGCGCGCCCCGGGGCCCTGCCGCAGGTGTCCCCGTCTACGATTAAGGACGACCTGTTCCGAAGGGATTTTACGGCCAATGCCTGGGCATTAAGCATTTTGCCCAAAAACTTCGGCCAGTCCTACGATCCGTTTGGCGCGCAAAAAGCCATAGACAAGGGAATGATTAAAATTCTGCACGACAAAAGTTTTTCCGACGATCCCACCCGTCTGTACCGGGCGGCGCGTTTTGCGGGGCGTTTCGGTTGGAGCATTGAGCGCAATACCGCGCGTCTGATGCAGGACGCGGCGCGGGAAGAATATCCGCTGGTGCTCTCGCGCGAGCGGGTGCGGCAGGAATTTGTCAAAGTGCTGGAAGAAAAAAAATTGCGCGAAGTATTTGCCCAGCTGGAAAAGTACGGCTTGACCCAGTTCGTTTACCCGGGATTAAGGTGGAATCCGGCCATTGCCAAAGGTAAGGATACGCAAGCTAAAATAGGCATTTGCGCGTGTCTGCTGGGGCCGGCCGGTGAGGAGTTTTTGCTGCATTTGCACCTGCCCAAAGAAACGGTGCATGAACTGATGGGGGCGTGGGTAGTGTATGATGGGCAGAAGTCGCCCACCATGCCGATGAGCGCGTTGCAAACGGCGGTGGTACGCGCCGTATGCCCCGGGCTGAAACGCACGGCACTGGAGCCGTGTTTTGTCAAAGGGCGCGAACTGCGGGAAATGGGTTTAAGCGGGCGGAAAATATCCTGCAATATAGAGCGTTTTTGTAAACTTCAATGGCAGGGGCGTATTGCCAACCGTGAACAGGCCCTGCAGTATTTGGAACGCTGATTGGATAAACTCCAAAAAACCTCCGGTGAGTCAAGCCGGAGGTTTTTTTGCGGAAAAAATTGCTTTTTGGGGCGTAAAAAAGGGCGCCGTCAGGCGCCCTCCAAATGCTCCCCGAGTAGGACTCGAACCTACAACCTACCGGTTAACAGCCGGTCGCTCCACCATTGAGCTATCGGGGAATAAATCGTGTTTACTTCCGACCTATTTATTTTACCTAAAAAAAAATACTTTGTAAATAGTTCATTTTTCCGTCGGAAAAATTATTTGGTTTGCGGCAGGTGCGCCGTACGCCGCACCCGCGTTCCCGCCTTGTATTCCAAAAGAGCTTGTTGTTTCTTTTTGATTTTTTCTTCCGGAGGCAGCGGTGTTTTGCCGGAGGTGGCGGCCCAAAAGTCTTTGTCTTTGCGCCGCGTTATGCTCCAAATTACCAGCCCCGCAAATACCAGCGCGATAAACGCCAGCGTGACGTGCAGGCCTGCGGCGTGCATCAGCAGGGCTATCAGCAGTACGCAGACGCTTTCCACCGTGTAGGATGCCGTGCCAAAAAGCCCCAGTATCTTGCCGCGTACATTTTCGGGTGCGCGCAGTAAAATCAGGGTGGATATCATGGCGGAAAACGCCCCGAAAGGCATGCCGCACAACACTGTGGCCGCCAGCACCAACGGCTTGGGCAAATTAAAGTACAGTACCAAAACAGACAGCAAATAAGCGGCGTAGTTGGCCGTCAGCAAGGTAAAAAATTTAAATTTTCGGGCGGCCCGGGCAAAACGCACTGCCCCCAGAAAAGCGCCCAGCCCGAAGGAGGCGCCCAACAATCCCAGATACACCGTACCGTATCCATAATGATAAATGTAGCCGGGCACAAGCAGCAACTCCCAGGACTGCCCCAAAATAAAGAAGGGCATGGTAAATAAAATGCTTTGGCGCAGGATATCGTCTTTGCGCAGCAAATCGCGGGCGTGGCGGAAAGTGGTGGGGTTCGGCTGCGTGCGCTTATTGCGGCGGCTGTAAATTCGGACGCTTAACAGGACAATCATCAAACACATCGCCGCCACGGCCAGCCAGGAGGCGAACAGTCCCGCCGCCGCGATCAAAACGCCGCCCAGCAGCGGCCCGAATACGGCCATAAACCCGTCCAGCGCTTCCACCACTCCCGTCGTGCGCGAAAGCGGCACCTCGGCATAGCGGGAGAATGTGGGTGCCAGCGCGGTGCGCGCCAGCTGGCCGGGCGCGTCAAAAAAGGAACTTAAAAAAATCAACAGGCCGATCAGCCAGGGGTAATCTATTCCCCGCCAAATCAAAATAGGAATCAGCCCCAGCAGGATAAACTGAATCAATTCACAGGCCAGCATGGTTTTGGAGCGGCCCAGTTTATCTATAATCTGCCCGCCGAAAAGCGAAGAAAAAATATTGGGCAGCAAAGAGCAAAACGCGATAAACCCCGTCCATAATAAACTGCCGGTGGTACTCAAAACGTACCACGGGAGCAGCAGCTGCATGAACTGGTTGACCAAAGACGAAGTCCCTTCGGCCGTCCAAAGCAGCCGAAGCGGCGTTTTGCTGTCTGCGCGTCGTGATATAAGCAGCATTGTTTCTCCTGGAGAAATTATATAAAATGGGGGGGACAGAAGGGGGAAAGTATGGCAGAGTATAAAGATTATTACAAAATTTTGGGCGTAAGCAAAAACGCCACGGACGCCGAAATAAAAAAAGCGTTCAAAACGGCCGCGCGCAAGTACCATCCGGACTTGCATCCGGAAAGCGAAAAAGCGGCCATGACCGAAAAATTTAAAGATGTAAACGAGGCTTACGCCGTATTGTCGGACAAACAAAAACGCGCCATTTATGACCAGGTGGGCCAGGAAGGCTACCAAAATTACGCGCGCGGCGGCGGCGCTTCCGGCGGCCGCACCCGCTCTTACGCCGGAGGCAATCCGTTCGGCGGCGCTTATCAGCAGTACGGCGGCGGCAACGGCAACACCTATTATAATTTCAG
>DWVB01000051.1 GCA_019120455.1 Candidatus Avelusimicrobium excrementipullorum | reverse complement strand
TTACGCCCGGGGTTTCTGTTGTTTCAAAATCTCAGCTTCGCTTGATTTTGCCCGCCGCTAACAGACAAAAGAAAACTCCGTTTTCTTGCGGCGGGATTTGCATTCATCCCTGGTTTTACACCCAGGGTGTTCTGTAAAGTATGCATAAAACGCCTCTCCCGATTTGGGAGAGGCGGTATAAACAAAACAACGGAATTTATTTTTGCGCGGCAGCCTGTGCGGCCTGTACGGACTGATTGCTGGCCATATCCGCTTCAGCCTGACGGGCATCGGCGGCGGCCTGCGCGGCCATTTGGGCTTCCTGGGCCTGGTTAAACAAATCTTTGACCTGGTTGGTGCTCATTTCCAGCAGTTCAATCACTTCGGTACGGTTATATTTTTTCGCCGCGTCCAAAGCCGTCTGGCCGGAAGCGGTCTTCAGGGTTTTATCGGCATCATTGGCCAGCAGGATTTTCACTACCGGCGCATAGCCTTTAATGGCGGCCCAGTATAAAGCCGTTTCGCCCTTTTTATTCTGCATATTCACGTCGGCGCGGTACTGCATGGTCAGCGGGGCCAGCAGGGCCAGCACCGTTTCCGGATGATTGTAACGGGCGGCGTAAAGCATGGCGGTGTTGCCGTCATTGTTGGCGGCGTTGACGTCGGCCCGGTAAGCCAACAGCGTGCGCACGCTCTGCGTATCGCCCAGCGAGGCCGAAATAATCAGCGGCGTATTTCCGGCGGCGTTTTTGGCGCGGTTGGGATCCACGCCGCCTTTCAGCATGGCTAAAACGCCGACGTAGTTTTTCTGCGCGCTGGCGCGCAACAGGGTATTGGCGTCCAAACCGGCATGCACGCCGTTGGTTAAAAATAAATCAATTAAATACCCGTTTTGTTTTTCCACGGCCAGGCCCATGGGGGTCTGGCGGTAGTTGTTGGGCAGGTTTAAATCCGCATTGGCATACACAAGCAGCTGACTGATTTCATCATGACCGCCGTATACGCTGCGCAAAATGGCCGTATCGCGCGTATAAGCGTTCTGCCTGTTTACGTCCGCCCCCAAAGACAAAAGCCGCTGCACGGCTTCTACATTGCCCAGCGTGGCGGCGGCCAAAAGCAATGTATCTCCGCGGCTGTTGACTATATTGGGGTCCTTGACTTTGGCGTCCAAAATATCAAAAAAAGTCTGCGTGTCGCCTTTTTGCAGGGCGGCGGTGGCTTCCTCCGCAATTTCCTGCGGGGTTTGCGCGGCCACCACCACGTTTACGTTGGCGGCTTTGCGCGAGCGCGTAAAAGAAGCGCTTCCTTTGAGGGTAAAAGCCAGCATGCCCACCAGCAGCAAAAGAGCCAAAATGCCGACGAGCACCACCGGTTTGCTTTTAGCCTTGTCTATGGCTGCGCGCACCTGTTTGGGCGGGGTGACGGATATTTTGGTTGTCGTCTTTTTAAACGCCACGATATGGCCTCCGTTTTATTTGCCGGCGGTTTTCTGACTTAAACAGATATAAGCGTTATGGGCGGCGTCCTGTTCGGCCAGTTTTTTGTTGCGGCCTTTGCCCAGCCCCAAACGCTTTCCGTCCAGAAGCACTTCTACGGTAAAAATTTTGTTGTGCTCCGGTCCTACCGTCTGCACCACTTCATACTGCGGCATACTGCGGCTGCGTTTCTGTATAAACTCCTGCAGCTGGCTTTTATAATCGCCGCTGTCCTGCTGCAAAGGCTGCGTTTGCACCCAGGGCAGGACCACCTTTTCGGCGGCGGGATAACCGCCGTCCAAATACACGGCGCCGATGACGGCTTCCATGGCGTTGGACAAAATACTGTCGCGCTGGCGGCCGCCCGTGGCCAGCTCTCCGTGGCCCAGACGCAGGAAACGCCCCAGATCCAACTCTTTGGCCCACAGGTACAAATTGTGCCTGGACACCAAATTGGATTTGATTTTAGAAAGCACTCCCTCTTCACTGTGCGGGCAGCGGCGGTATATATAATCGGCCACGATGGCCCCCAAAATACTGTCGCCCAGGAACTCCAACCGCTCATTGTGGTGCACGGAGCGGTGTTCCCCCGCAAAGGATTTATGAGTGAGTGCTTCCCGTAAAATCGCCTCGTCTTTAAAGCAATAACCGATGATGTTTTCTAATTCTGTCACGCGTTTTGCTTATTTTTTGGCGTTGGCTTCAATATAGCTGACGGCTTCGCCAACGGTTTTGATTTTTTCCGCTTTTTCATCGGGGATTTCAATGTCAAACTCTTCTTCCAAAGCCATGATCAGTTCCACGGTGTCCAAAGAGTCGGCACCCAGGTCATTGACAAACTGGGCTTCGGGTTTCACCTGGTCGGCTTCCACGCCCAACTGTTCCACGATGATATTTTTCACTCTTTCTTGCACGTTTTCTACAGACATGTTGTCCTCCGAATTTACTTTTTAAATATAAAGTCCGCCGTTCACGGCCAGCACGTGGCCCGTAATATAAGCCGCGTCCCGGCTGGCCAAAAACATCACTGCTTTGGCGATGTCCTGCGGTTCTGCAAATCTTTTCAGCGCAATGGCCTCAAAGGCCTTTTCCTTCATTTCTTCGCTCATGGCGTCGGTCATGGCCGTACGCACAAACCCGGGCGCCACCGCATTGACGCGCACGCCGCGCGAGCCAAACTCTTTGGCCAGTGACTTGGTCAGCCCGATAATCCCCGCCTTGCTGGCGGCGTAGTTGGCCTGGCCGGCGTTGCCCATTTCCCCAATGACGGAAGAAATGTTGACGATATTGCCGCTTCTTTGCTTAAACATCACTTTTAAAGCGGCTTTGGACATTAGAAATGTCCCCGTTAAATTCACATTTATCACCGCGTCCCAGTCTTCGGGGCGCATGCGCACCACCAGGCCGTCTTTGGTAATGCCGGCATTGTTGACCAGCACGTCCAGCCCGCCCAGTTCTTTAACGACGGCGGACACAAAAGCGTCGCAGTCTTCGGGCTTGGAAATATCGGTTCTGACGGCACAGACTTTACCGCCGAAGGAAGCCAAATGCTCTTTGGTTTTCTGCAGGGCGTCCTCATGCGTGCCGCATACGGCCACATCGGCTCCGGCCTGGGCAAACGCTTCGGCAATAGCCAGGCCGATGCCGCGCGTCGCACCCGTAACGGCTACTTTTTGGCCTTTAAAATCAGTCATGGTTTCCCCCTTCTTTGGCGTATTCGTCTTCTATACGCTGAAAGGTATCCTTTAGGGTGGCTATTTTTTGGCCCACATCCCCTATAAAATCTTTTTGTACCAATTTTTTAGCCGTTTTTAAAGCGTTAAAAATGGCTACGTCGTTGGACTTGCCGTGCGAAATAATCGCCACACCGTTCACGCCCAGCAACGGCGCGCCGCCGTAATTGTCGGGGTTGGTGTGGTCTTTGACCGCCTTAAACGCGCGTTTGGACAAAAGCGCCCCGCACACGGCCAGCGGGCGCTTTTTGATTTCGCGCTTAATCATATTCAAAAGGGTTTTGGCCAGGCCTTCCGCCATTTTTAATACGATATTGCCCACAAAACCGTCGCAGACGATAACGTCCGTTTCGCCGGTGTTTACGTCGCGGCCTTCCACGGTGCCTTTAAAATTGACGCCGATTTCGCGCATATGCGGCACGGTGCATTTAACCAAATGGTTGCCCTTGGTTTCTTCTTCCCCGATGGACAAAACGCCTACGGACGGGTCTTTGACGTCAAAGACCTTTTCCATATAAGCAGACCCCATCACGGCAAACTGCAGCAGGTGAATGGGTTTGCAGTCGGCATTGGCGCCGCCGTCCAACAGCAGGCTCACGCCCTGATAAGTGGGCATCGGGGTGGCGATGGCCGGACGGAGCACGCCTTTGATGCGGCCCATGCCAAACAGCGCGGCCACCATGGCGGCCCCGCTGTGTCCGGCGGAAACAAAAGCGTCCGCCTGCCCTTTATGCACCAACTCGGCACAGACGACGATGCTGGCCGTTTTTTTGGAGCGCACTTCCCGCGCGGGGTCGGCCCCCATGTCTATGACATCGGGGGCGTTCACCACGGAAATATTTTTGGGCAGATCTTTATAGCCCAGGGCGGACAGCTCGCGGCGGATGACGGTTTGGTCTCCGACCAAAATAATTTCCGCGTCCAACCGTTTGGCCGCCTCTACGGCGCCACGCACGTTTGGTCCGGCTCCGAAATCCCCGCCTAAAGCGTCCAGGGCTATTTTAATCATGGCAAGATTTTATTTGGCTTCTTCTTTCTTGGCCGCCTTCGGGGCGACGACAACACGGTCTTTGTAAAACCCGCAGGAAGGGCAGACATTGTGGGGCAGGCGCATCGCCTTGCAGTTGGGGCATTCCACCAGCTGCGCCACTTCAATCACCGAGTTGTGAGAGCGTCTCATGTCTCTTCTGGAACGGGTATGTTTTTTCTTCGGATTAGGCATTGTAATTACTCCTGTGCATTTGACACGTCAAATGAATTTACTTAAATTTTCCTTTCAGCGCCGCAAACGGCGACAGAACGGGCGGCTTGCAGGCGCAGGGACCTTGGTTTAAATCTTTGCCGCACTGGGGGCAGAGGCCCTTGCAGTCGCTCTTGCATAAAAACTGAATATCCTCGGTCAACGCAAGCGTTTGCCGCACAAGTAACATTATATCAATTATTTCGCTTTGTACGCTATAGCTCTCCAAAAAAGATTCGTCAAAATCCTGCACGGTTTCTTTAAGGCAGCGGTCGCAGCGTACGGTGCGCTTGCCCCACACCCGCCCGCGGGCCATGATTTCTTTGCCCGCCGGCCAAAACTCCAGCTCCGTGCGTACTTCGGTAATTTTATTGGGCGGCGTGAAAATATCTTCAAAATATTTGGGCGCCAGTTTGGCAGAACACTTCAGCCCCCCGTTGCGCAAAATGTCCTGCGTGCGGAAGCGGAGGTCTTCGGGCACTTCGTAATTTTGGTAAAAATCGTTTTCCGTCATATATTAATTGTAGCAAATTATAACTATCCGCAAGCCGCCCCAAAGAATAGGGAGCGCCCTGACGGACGCTCCCCTGCGGGTATCTTGCCGGACTGATCGCCCGTGCAAAAACTTTACTTACCAGCCGTTACGCGAAGCGGAACATACATAACCGAGTGTTTCCAATACACCGTTACAATAGTCGCATTGGCAGGCAATATTCCCCAAATTAGAGGCATTACATTCCTTGCTTGGTTTACAACTGTTCACACAGGTATTATGAAGTTTTTCGTCATCTCCGCCGGCTAAAATTTCACAAAAACCTTTTACATTACCAGGAAAAAAGCTAAAATATAACCGTTAAAAAATAAAACGCCGGCCCGTCCGGCCAAACAGTATTAAGGAGAACAACATGAAGAAAATCTTTCTGCCCGTTTTGGCGGGCTGTCTGTTAATTTCTGCGTGTACCACCCCGGGTAAACGCACCGCCATCGGCGCGGGCGGCGGCGCGGCCGTAGGCGCGCTGGCCGGCGCCATCATTGCCAACAATACCGGCGGCAAGAGTGAAGCCGGCGCCATTTACGGCGCTTTGGCCGGTGCGGCCGCGGGCGGTCTGTTGGGCAACTATTATGACAAACAGGCCAAAGAGCTGGCGGAAATTGCCGATGTGGAAAAAGTCAAAGACGCCAACGGCAAAACCATTCGCCTGGTCATCACGCTGAAAAACGATATTTTGTTTGAAACCAGCAACGCCGCTTTGTCCGCCGCGTCGGTAGACACGCTTAACGGATTGCTGCGCGTACTGAAAAAATATCCGAAAAACAACATCATCGTGGCCGGATACACCGATTCCACGGGTTCCGACGCCATCAATAACCCCCTGTCCACGCAGCGCGCCAAAGCTGTGTACGACTACCTGGTGGGCAACGGACTGAAAACGCTGAGCATTCAGTATATCGGTTATGGTTCCTCCAATCCGGTGGCTTCCAACTCCACCGCCGCGGGCCGCGCCATGAACCGCCGTGTGGAACTGCTCATCACCGCCAACGAAAAAGATATTCAATAGTTTTTTCGCAGCCGGAAAACCCCGCTTTGAAGCGGGGTTTTTTATTGATTTAAAAAAGAAACGACCGAGTAAAAAACTGCTCGCCAGACACGGCGAAATTTGCTATATATTAGGTATGCCTCAGACCGAAAACGGACCTATCAAAGCCCTTATTGAACTGCTGGACGGCGAAACCGGCCCCCGCGCTGAACTGCTGCGCCAGGAGTTGGCGCGCGTGATGAAAGAACAGCCGCAGCGCCTGCATGAGGTGATTGAGCAGGATTTCCATTCCTCCGTACCGGCGGCGCTGGTGACGGCTATGGAAGAGGTCTGCTGGGACGAACTGGCCGCCGCCTGCGCGCGTTTTACGGCCAAAATCAACCCCGATTTGGAAGAAGCCCTGGCCATTGAAACCCGTTTTGTCAATCCCGCTTTTATCCGCGCCGACATCGCCGCGGAGCTGGACGCCCTGGCGCTGACGCTGCGCCCGCTGCTGGCCAACTGTACGGGTCCGGCGGAAATCTGCAATACGTTAAGCCGCTTTTTCTTCCGCAGCCAGGGCTTTCACGTGCTGCCCGCCGCACATGATATTAAAGACGTGTCTTTCGGCCGATTCCTGCAGAAAAAACAGGGCTCGGCCCTGTGCATGGCCTGCCTGTACGCCGTGTTGGCCGCGCGCTTTGGGCTGGACGCGGGCGTGGTGGACATGGCGGGGCGCGTGCTGGCCTGCTTTGCCCCCCAGCGCGGGGAAGAGCCCATCTTTGCCGACCCGTCGGACAGCGGCAAACTGCTGTCCCTCTCCGACTGCCGCAGCTACATTGACCTGCGCAATTTGGAGTGGAGCTGGTCTTTTGCCACGCCGCTTTCTTCGCGCGCGGTGCTGCGGCGTTTTTTGGGCAACATGATTTTTATCCTCAATAAACTGCGCGACGAGCGACGCCTGTCTTATCTGCGCCGTTACATGGACATTTTGAAAAATTAATTTCTCTGACTAGGAGGAAACGTGGCTTATTATGTGTATTTAATAGCAGGTGTGGTGTGCTGTATCTGCGAAGTATTCACCATGGATTTTTCGCTGTTGTGCTTCGGCCTGGGGCTTTTCGGCGCGGGGGCGGCGTCCTGGCTGGGATTGGGGCTGGGGTGGCAGGTACTTATTTTCTTGGCGCTGTCTCTGGGCCTGTTTGTCGGCATACGTCCGCTGGCTTTAAAGCATCTGTACCATAAAAGCAAAAACGTCAAAACCAATGTACAGGCGCTCATCGGGCGCGTCGTCACCGTGCTGGAAGCGCCGGACACGAAAGACCATATCGGCCGCGTGCTGACCGACGGGGACAACTGGCGCGCGCATTTTGCCGCACCCGCCCAAAAAGGCGAGGACGTGCGCGTGGAAAAAGTAGACGGGAACACGCTTTTTGTAACACCCATTCAAAAACAGGAGGAAGGAAAATAATGGACTTGTATGTGATGTTTTTGGCCGTCGTCGTATTTTTTGCCGTGGTGCTGATCGTCAAAGGTATTATCACCGTGCACCAGGCGCAGGTGGTTATTGTGGAACGTTTCGGCAAATTCCACGGCGTGCTGTATCCGGGCATTAACTGGATTATCCCGCTGATGGACAAGCCGCACATCATGGAATGGCGCAACAGCCGCGAATATATGGACGCTTCCGGCCGCACACGCGTGGTGCCGTATTTAGAAATGCGCAACGTCATTGACCTGCGCGAAACGGTGTACGATTTCCCGCGCCAGAGCGTCATTACCAAAGACAACGCCACCATTGAAATCAGCGCGGTGCTGTATTTCCAGATTACCGACCCGATTAAAGCCGCCTACGAAGTGGAATCCCTGCCGCAGGCCATTGAAAAACTGACGCAGACCACCCTGCGCAATATCTTCGGCGAGCTGGAATTGGACCAAACCTACACCGCGCGCGAAAACATCAACAGCAAGCTGTTGGTTACGCTGGACAACGCGGCCAATAAATGGGGCGTGAAAGTCAACCGCGTGGAATTGCAGGACATTATTCCCCCCGCCGCCATACGCGAAGCCATGGAAAAACAGATGAAGGCCGAGCGCGACCGCCGCGCCACCGTGACGGAAGCGGAAGGGTTGAAAACTTCGCAGATTTTGAAAGCCGAAGCCGTGCGCGAAGCCGAAATCAAAAAGGCCGAAGGCTTGAAACAGGCGGCCATTTTGCAGGCGGAAGGTATCGCGGAAGCCAAAATCAAAGTAGCCAACGCCGAAGCCGAAGCCGTCAAAATCATCGCTTCCGGCATCGGTCAAAACGCCAATCCGGCCAGCTATCAGGTGTCTTTGAAATACATTGAAGCGCTGACCAAAATGACCGACGGAAAGGATAATAAAATTATTTATATGCCCTACGAAGCCAGCAATGTGCTCGGCGCCGTGGCGGCCATTAAAGACCTGACCGGCGGCGCGCCGCAGGCGAAATAAATTCTGACGCCAAAAGCCCGCTTAAACGGCGGGCTTTTTTTTTGTTTCCGTTTTTTGTAGAATATATAGGAAGTTAGAAAAACCGTTTTTCGCCAAGATAGCTCAGCTGGTAGAGCAGCCGCTTCGTAAGCGGCAGGTCCGGGGTTCGATCCCCCGTCTTGGCTGGATTTAAAAGCCCGCGCAAGCGGGCTTTTTTGCGGCCAAGACAAGCACACCAACTGCTTGGTGTGCGAGGGGGAGCGAAAGGCGCAGCGATGTTTTTGTTTGAGGCCGCAGGCCGAAAGGCAAAAACCGCGAGCCCGGACTGCAGGAAAAATCCGTCAGGATTTTTACCGGAAGGCGAGACCCCGTCTTGGCTGGATTTAAAAGCCCGCGCAAGCGGGCTTTTTTATAGCTAAAAAAAACGCCGGCAAAAAGCCGGCGGACACTTATCTATTCTTCCCTTTTCGGAAAATAATTAAACGGCGGCTGACGCAAACGCCGCTCCTGCGCGTCTATGCGCGCATTGTGTTTGTGCGTTTCCAAAAATTCCGGCTCCGTCACGCCTTCGGGGCCGCGGCGGTAGGCGTCTATCCAAGCCTGCGCGGCGGCGGGGTCGCGCTCCATCATGGCGATACTGGTCAGGTATACATAAGTGGCCTCGTTGACGGGGTCAATAAGCAAAGAGCGGCGGAAACTTTTTTTGGCCAGCTCCATATTTTCCACGGCTTTTTGTTCATATTCTTCCCGCTGGTAGGCCAGCGGCGCCGTCTGGGACAGTTTGGTATAATACACCGCGTAACTGTAATAAAATTCCCCGTACGCCTGATGCAGCAGCGCATGGTTGGGCGCGCGGCTTTGCACCAAGTCCAAATCCCGCAGGGCACGCTCATAATCGTTCAGGCGTTCGCCTTTTGCGTCGCCTTTCACGGGGGAATAGGTGCGCTGCATGTCCATAGTCTGGCGCAGAATATACGCGCGGTACTGGTGATAAGAAGCCGTCAGCGGATTGTATTTGATGGCCTTGGTGTAATATTCCAGCGCGCCGTCAAACATGCCGCGGCGGGAAAACTCCGCCGCCAATCCGTAAAAATGGTCGGAAAGGAAAAAGCCGAACACCCAGTGCAGCGGCAGTACGCTTAAAAGTAAAATAAACGGCACGCGCGCCCAACGCGCCGCAAACGCCGCACGCATATATACCGCCGCGCCTCCCAGCGCCAGGGCGCACAGCACGCCCCAGGCTGTGGCTTTAAGCAGTCCTTCGCCGAAATTTTTAACGCCGGCATTGCCCGCCGTCTGCGCAAACATATAAATATAATATCCCGCCAGCCAAATCACCGCCGCGCAAAGCATCAGGCGCAGCCCCCACAGCAGCCACGCGGGGGCGGGGCGGCCTTCGGGCACTGCCTGCGGCGGCCGGTCCTGCGGCATGGACATGCGCACGGCCAGCGCGGCAAACACCGCAAAGAAAAGGCCCGTGGACGCAAAACGCATGCTGATGTCAAAAAAGTTATGCACGATAATGCCGAAAAACGCCGCCGCATACCCCAGCAGCCACCAGACCTGCCCGTCGGGCGTTTTCCCCGCCGCGCGCGCGGCTTCGGTGCGCGTTTTCAGCGCGCGGCCCGCGGAGTACAATACAAAAAACAACAGCCACAGAAAAACCGCCAGACCGACCGTGCCCGCCGTGGCCCATTGTTCCAGGTATTCGTTTTCGGCGTGCTGGGTTTCGTTATTGTGCATTTTTTCTATATAGAAAATCTGCGGCTTGCGGTAGGCGGGATAAATGGTTTTAAAACTGCCCACGCCCGTGCCCGCCACGGGGCTGTCCTGCACCATGGCAAACGTGGAAGCCCAGGTATACGCGCGGAAACTGACGGACTGGAAACGTTTGGAGGCATACACTCCGGCCAACACAACGGCCGCCGCCAACAGCACGGCCGCGCCGATATTGATTTTGTGCAAATGTTTTTTAGCCAGCCCGCCGGCGCAGTTGGTATACAGCGCGGCGCAAAACGCCGCCGACGCGGCAAAGCCCAGCCACGCGCCTTTGCTTTCGGTAAAGAACAAATCCACCGCCGCCACGCCCAGCAGCACCAGCAGGCGTTTTTGTTTCGTGCGCAAAAATTCAGCCAGCACGATAAAAGAAGAAAACACCACAAAATCGGCAAAAAAGTTCGGGTTGGCATGTGTGGAAAAAATACGCGTGCCGAAAAAGCCCCGCCACGGCAAAGCGTCCAGCCCGGGCAGCCAGCGGTCCAGCACCTGCACCAGCCCGTACAGGCAGGAAATCCACGCCGCCAGCACGATACATTTGGTCAGCACGCGGGCGGAGTCCTTGTTAAATCGGTCCAGCACCATGAGCGACAAAAGAAAGTACAGCACATAGCGGAAAAACTCGTCAAACCCTTCCGCCTTGTACGGCGAAAGCGCATATATAAAAAAGTTCCACCCGAAATACACCAGAAACGGCAGCATCCACGGCAGATTTTGGCGGGAAACGGGCCAGCGTTTCTGCACCGCCAGCAAAGACAGCCACAGCGCAGACAGCGCAATGCCCCCCGTCTGCAGCAGGGTAATTTTTACAAAAGCCGTGTCGTACGTTCCCGTGTAAAAACACACCGACACCAACAAACACAAAAGCCCCTGTCCCCAGGCCAGGGTTTTGTCTATAAAAGAAACAAAAGGATTTGTCTGCGCGCCCTGCGCCGTATGTGCGGCGCGGGCCGGGACGATCGGCAGGGCGGAACGGATTGGTTTGGAGGTTCCGGCCGTATGGGCAGACGCCTGCGACGTTTGCAAAAGCGGCGCGGCGGATGATTTTTTATTTTTACGGGAACGTTTGGACATGTATATATAGTATCAATTTTTAGGTTTTATAAGGTGGATATCATAAATTTGAATACATCAGGTTATGTTTATGGGGCATGTCAACGTTGTCACTCTGAAAAGCCGTTATTTGGGATTTGCTACGCTTTTTATCATAGTCATCGGCAAAGGCCTTTTAAAATGCCTGCATACTTTAAATAGAAAAATATGTCCGTATAAAATTAGGGGTGTTTGTATGTTTATTGATTTTTTCCGTTTTTTTGCTATACTATGTAAGAGCACTTCTGTTGTGCCTATTTTGTAACTTAGGAGGAAGTTATGAAGAAAGGTTTTACCTTAATTGAATTGCTGGTGGTCGTGCTGATTATCGGCATTCTGTCGGCTATCGCTTTGCCGCAATACACCACCGCTGTGGAAAAAGCCCGCTCTACCGAAGCTATTACACTGTTGGGCAATATCCGCTACGCGGCCGAACGCACCCGCCTGCAAACGGGTTCCTGGCCGACGGATTTTACCGTCTTGGATATTGAAGTGCCCGGCACCAACTCGACCGGCACACAAGCCACGACCAAAAACTTTGTCATCAAGGCCACCGGCGGCGGCAGTTCCACGGCCAATTATGTAATTACCGCCCAGCGCGCCAACAACGGCACCGCCGCGACAGGGGACTCCGCCTATAGCATTGTAATGACGGTGGGTACGGACGGAGAAGCTGTCCGCTCCTGCACCCAGCCGACCTCTGCTATTTGCAAGGCTATTTCCGCCGGCAAACCGAATGATTTCTAATCCGTGTACAGGCAAAAAGCCGCCCCTTTGGGGGCGGTTTTTTTATGTCTGTCTGGTACAGCATATAATATAAAAGCCGGTGCTTGCGAAAAAACTTTTTCGCAGCCCGGCCTTCTTCACCCGCCGCATATTTCCTTAAAACTGACCAGCGCGCGCAGGTTTTGCTCATTTACGTTTTCCAGCCCCGCGTCCGCATAATCAAAGCGTATGCGGCACACGGCAGCATTACTCTTTACCGCCGCCGCGCAGCCGCTGCAAAAGCTCGCGGCGCTGCACAGCAGACACAGAACGGATAATTTCGTCCACTTTGGCATTGTCTTCCTCCCGCCTGCGGTAGGCTTCATTTTCGGCCGCGCGCCGTCCGGCGCGGTAACACCCCGCGCCGAACAGTCCTGCCGCCAGACATACGATGACCGTCCACACCGTCATTTGGCTTTACCCGTCACAGACCCGTCAGGGTTGACCAAAGACAGCGCAGAGAGCACTTTTAGTACTTTGGCCCACACCGTATCGTCTTTGTCCGTAGAGGTCAGTTTTACAACAGTAGACACGACCAGCACCACCCCGCCGATAATGGCGAGTACATCGTCCCAGTGAACACTAATCCATTCCATGTTTTCACTCCTTTGTTTTGATTTCCACGTGCGGATAGTCCTTGAAACTTTCCCAGTCCGCGCCGTATTCAAATTCGCTTTCTATTTCCCCCCGCTCACGCATCATCCGCGCCAACGCGTCAAAGCGGTGCAGCATTTCGCGGAAGCGGTACAGGTTGCCCCAATCTATGGGGTACGGGGCTATGTCCACCGCCAGAGAGGGCTTGGCATTGTGCTTGCTTTGCGGGTAAATCAGGCGGCTGTTGCCCGCGTCAAAAGCCGCGTTCTGCTCTGCCTTGTCACGGTGCCCGCAGAGTACCGCGAAGTCATACTGTTTAATCAGTTCGCGGCAGACGGCCTGCAAATCCGGGTGGCAGGTATTTAAACATGCTTCGCTTTTTTTGCTAAATGCCGACATCAGTCCCTCCCCCATCCAAAATGCAGCTCGCTGATGCGCTTATGCGCACTGGCACAGCTGTCCTCCAGCCGCGCCACGCGCTCCTGCAAATGGTTGTATTTATCCTGCTTGGCTTCCAGGCGCGCAATGTCTTTGCGTATGCCGCGCAGCTCGCCCCACACCGCCCCCGCGGCAAACACAATGGCCGCCGCTTTCCAAAGCAGCTCAAACAGTTCCGGCGTCATCGCCCGCCTCCTGTG
>DWVB01000050.1 GCA_019120455.1 Candidatus Avelusimicrobium excrementipullorum | reverse complement strand
GGTCAACTGATGGCGGGCAGTAAATTTCATGGGGGATTAGGGTAATTTTTTCAAATCGTACCAGTCGGGGCCGGCTTTGGCGCTGACCACCAGCGGCACGTCCAGTTTTACGGCGTTTTGCATTTGGGTTTTAATGGACGCGGCATAGGCGTCCAATTCATTTTCGGGCACTTCAAAAATCAACTCGTCGTGCACCTGCATAATCATTTTTACGGGCGTGCCGCGCAGGGAGCGGAAAATATCCACCATGGCTTTTTTGATAATATCGGCCGAGCCGCCCTGTACAATGGTGTTTATCGCCGCGCGCTGGGCAAAAGAGGCCATGCTGCCCACGCCCATATTAAATTCCGGCAGGTAACGGATATGGCCGAACATGGTTTTTACAAATCCGTTTTGGCGCGCTTTGGCCACATTGTCGTCTATCCAGCGGCGCACGCCCTGAAAGTTCTTAAAATAATTGTCTATGTATTCTTTGGCTTCCCGCAGGGAAATGTTTAACGCCTGGGAAAGCCCCATGGGGCCCTGTCCGTAAATAATACCAAAATTTACGGCCTTGGCGCCAGAGCGCATTTGGTCGGTAACCATCAGCGGCATCACGCCGAAAATCTGCGCCGCCGTCTGCGTATGAATGTCCCCCCCGTCCAAAAACGCCTGCACCAGCACGGGGTCTTTGCTTTCGTGGGCCAGCACGCGCAAGTCAATTTGGGAATAGTCCACGCTCAAAAGTACATTACCTTTTTCGGCGATAAACGCGCGGCGCAGCTGGCGGCCTTTGTCGGTGCGGACGGGAATATTTTGCAAATTCGGCGCCGAGCTGGACAGGCGGCCCGTAACGGTGCCGGTTTGGTCCAAATACGAATGCACGCGGTCATTGTCATCGGCCATTAAAAGCAAATTGTCCACATAGGTGCCCTTTAATTTGGCGTCGGCGCGGTAATCCAAAATCTGCTGCGCCACAGGGTGCAAAGAAGCTATTTGCAGCAACACTTCCTCATCGGTGGAATAGCCGGTCTTGGTTTTTTTGACAGGCGGAATGTGCAGTTGTTCAAACAAAAGCTGGCCCAGCTGGCGCGTGGAATTAATATTCACGGGGGCGCCGGCGGTTTGGTCTATTTGCGCCTGCAGCTGCTGCATTTCCTGCTCCAGCAGGATTTTAAAACTTTCCAGCCAGGCGCAGTCCACCTTCATACCCGTAAATTCCATATCCGCCAGCACCACCATTAAAGGCAGCTCCAGCGTTTGGTAAAGCTCCCAAATGTTTTTGGCTTTGAGTTCTTCTTCCAGCTTGCCGCGCAGTTTAAACATATACGCGTTGTACAAAGCCAAACGCTCCCGCGCGTCCTCCTGGTTGACCAGCGCCGAAAAATAATGCGCTATCGCGCCGGCGGGGCTTAAATCGCCCGACGGGTCCAGCACATAACGCGCCAGCCGGCCGTCAAAACAGCGCACGGGCGTACCCTGTAAATGAATGTCCAGCTCGCGCAGCGTAAATTTCAAATCATACCCCAGCTTGAGCACGGCATCGTTAAACACAATCTTTTTCAGCGCGTCGGTTTCCCAGGGCTGTATGTCCGCCAGGGGCAACAGGGCATATTCTTTTTCGGAAACGGAAAACAAAAACAAATCATCTTCGCTGTATAAAAACACTTCCTGTGCCGACGCGGCTTTGTCCAGCACTTCCTGAAGCGGCAGGGCTTTTTGCTCACCTGCAAAAAAGTCCGGCGTATGCGCGGCCTGCGGGCGGAAAGATTCCAGCAAATTTTTAAACTCGTACCGTTCAAACATCTCCGCCAGCACCGCCGGATCGGGCAGGCGGACGCGGTAATCGTTTACATCAAAAGGCATATCCAGCGCGGGATCCAGCACGACCAACTGTTTGGACAGCAGGGCGTTGCCTTCCTGCTCACGCAGCTTTTTGGCCAGGGCGGGCTTCATGCGCGGGTCGTCGTTTTGCGCCGCGCGCAGGATATCCTCCAAATGGCCGAATGTGTGAATCAGCTCCACCGTCGTTTTGGGGCCTACGCCCGCCACCCCGGGCACATTGTCCGACGCGTCGCCCACGATGGCAAAATAATCGGGCAGGAACTTTTGCTCCACGCCGAACTTCTCCTGCGCGGCTTCCGGCCCTTTAAAACCGTCTTTGCCGCCGGAGGGCCACACGGAAATATAGTCGCTTAAAAACTGGTATACGTCTTTATCTGATGTTACCAGCACGCTGTGCATATGTTGCTTTTGCGCCTGCAGGGCTAAAAAAGCCATTAAATCGTCCGCCTCAATGCCGTCTTTGGCCACAACGGCCAGCCCCAGGTCGCGCACCATGTCGCGCGCCAGGTTCAGCTGGCTGACCAGGGCGTCATCGGGTTTTTTGCGGTTGGCTTTATAAGAAGGAAGCAAACGCTTGCGGCGCGCACAGCCGCCCGGGGAATCAAAACACACGGCCACATAGGCGGGATTTTTTTCATTAAGCAACTTAATCAGCCACCGCACAAAGCCGTACAGCGCACCCACTTCCTGCCCTGAAGACGTGGACAGTTTGGGCAGCGCGTGGTAATTGCGGTGTAAAAATCCGTGCGCGTCAATTAAAAAAAGCGTTTGTTCGGAAGGACTGTTCATAAAAGGAATAAATCAGGCCCGCACAAGACGGGCCCTGAAAGACTTACAGGATTTTCTTCTGTCTTAGTGCCTGTTTGACATTCGGCCATTGGGCCTTGTCAAACCCCTTAAGCAAATAAATAGGTGCTCCGTCTTTAAAAAATAAAACGTAAGGCATTCCCGTTATTCCCCATATATCCGAGGAAAGTTTTTTGCCGGCCAGCCCCTTTTCCGTCCCCAAATCCAACTGGTAAAACCGGCCGCCTTTACTCTTTAATTCTTCCAGGAAAGTATCTTCTTTCAGCATGCGGGCAAAAGCGAGGCACGGGGGACATCTTTCTCCCGTAATCTCCACCCCTACAATGCCTTTTACTCTTTCGGTATATTTGGCCAAATCCTTTTTTTGCTGCTCCGTCAATTCTCCGCCTGTCTGCTTGGCAGTTTTCTCAGCCTGCTGCAAAGCAGGCAAAGACCACAATGCCTCATAGATATCGGCGGGCAAAGGGTATTCCACTTCATAAGCGGGAGCCTGCGCCAGCAACGGCGCGGCCAGCACACAAACGGCGGCCAACAAATATTTTTTCATATTTTCTCCCTACGGCTTACAGCAGGGAATTTAATTTTTCCTGCAGAGCGGCCTTGGACTGCAGGCCTACGGCCTGGCCCGCCACTTCACCGTTTTTAAAGAAAATCAACGTCGGAATAGACGTAATATGGTATTTGGCGCTGGTCATGGAGCCTTCATCTGTGTTTAATTTGCACACTTTGACTTTGCCTTCATACTCTTTGGCCAGTTCTTCCACCACCGGCGCCAGCATGCGGCAGGGGCCGCACCACGGAGCCCAAAAATCCACCAGCACCGCGCCTTGATACTGCAGCACTTCTTTTTCAAAATTTTCATCGGTCAACACTACTTCGCTCACAAAAGCCCCCTATACGGCAAGAAATAAAACTTCTTTATTAAAGACTACCAGACCTGGAAGGCCCTGTCAAGGCCTCCGGCCGCCGCTACATTTCCTTCTCCGTGAAATCAAAAAAAGTATGCTACAATAATTAAAAAGAGAGAAGCCGATGAAAGAAAAAATCATTTGCCTGGTCTCTGCGGAAGGCCGCAGCTATTACCGCGCCGTCCCGCTGGCCAAAGAATTTTTGGACAAAGACCACAACCTTATCAACACCGCCGGCACCCTGCCCGAAGGCGAGGTGGAAGAGTTTGACGTCAACACCAAGACCGTCAAACATTATAAGGGCGGCAAACTGGACGGGGACCTGCAAATCATTGACCTCGCCTCCGGCGAAATTACATTTTCCGAAAAATACAAAGACGGCATTCTGCTGGACGTGGCGGACCATACGCTGCACGGCACGCCCATCGTGACTTCCGCGCCAAAACCGCAGCCCACATACAACGGCACGGTCATCAAAGTAAACAAAGCCACCCAATCTTTTTATATAGACGGCAAAGAAGTGGCCGAACAGACCGTAGCGGCCAACGGAGCCATCTTGGAACTGCTGGGTGAAATTCCGGACGGACCGGCCAAAGAATTTGACGACAACGGCCTTCTGCGCGCCGATGCGCAGTACAAAAACAACAAACTGGAAGGCAAGCTGATACGCTACGACGAAAAAGGCCGCCCTGTTTCCCGCGAACAATACGCCAAAGGCCAGCTGCAGGGTCCCTGCGAATACTACAGCTATACAGAACAAGGAGTCATCAAAACAGTCGCACAATACAAAAATTCCCAGCTGGAAGGCGACTGGATGTGCTGCTTTCCGGATGGGTCACCGTGCATAAAAGCTTTTTATAAAAACGGAAAACTGCACGGAAAGCGCATTTCCCTGTATCAGAGCGGAAAACCCGACTGCGAAGAAAATTACGAACACGGCAAACTGCAGGGCAAACGCATTATTTACTTTCCGGAAGGAACCGTCTGGTACGAAGAAAATTATAAAAACGGACGTTTGGACGGCGAACGCTTCAGCTTTTTCCAAAACGGACAAAAACACAGCAGCGAATATTATGCCGACGGCCTGCTGGAGGGCACCCGCACCGTATATGCCGAAAACGGACAAATGTTGTTAAACGAAGAATACCATTGGGGCACGCTGGTGCATAATACGGAGCGTAAACCCCTGCCGTAATAATTTATCCGCCCAAACAAATGCCCGCGCCGCCAAAGGCGCGGGCATTTTATCGGCCGGTTATCAAAACTAACTGATCTGCGCCAGGCGTGCAAACAGGTCTTTTTGCTCTTTGGTCAGCGTGCGCGGCACGTCTATGGTCAGCGTAACGTACAGGCTGCCCTTGCTGTTTAAGCCTTTGCCGCTGAGTTTAAGTTTTTTGCCGTTGTGCGTACCGGCCGGCACTTTGACTTTGACGGGCCCGTCCAGCGTCGGTACATAGATAGTGCCTCCCAGCGCGGCCGTCCACGGCATCAGCGTAACGGGCACATGCAAGTCGTCACCCTCCAAACGGTATGTCAAATGCGGGCGGATTTTAATGGTTAAATATAAATCGCCGTTCCCGCGCGAAGTCGGATTGCCCAATCCTTTGAGTTTGATGCGTTTGCCTTCCCCCACGCCGGCGGGAAGTTTTACCGTTACATTGCGTCCGCCGGGCAAAGTCAGCTGCATGGGGCCCCCGCGGTGCGCGTCCTCCAGGTTTAGCGCCAGTTCCGCTTCCATATCTCCGCTGCGCTGGGAAGCGCCCGCGCCGCGGCCGCCGCCAAAGCCGGAAAACCCGCCGAAGCC